>NZ_JBSQYS010000031.1:0-58116 GCF_055140945.1 Sunxiuqinia sp. | reverse complement strand
TATAGAGTAAACGTAGGGGGAAAACATGTTTTTAGTCAAGAAAAAACTAGTTTCAACTCAAACCAAATGAAAAGTAGACCGAACCAGGCGGAAAGTGGTTAGAAAAATATCGCTCAGTATCCGTTTTGAGTAAACATAGCAGCTATCGATTCAGGAGAAAAGGTACTGTCCAGTTGAGTACGTCTGCCCGGAAAGGTTTTCAATAAAGGGTCAGTTCGTTTGTTCTAAAATCAGGGGTTTCAGGTTTTACAGGAAGACCTCAGCCGGGCGATTTGGAACCGCCGGGCGAATTCGATTTTCACCGACTGCTTATTTTCGAACTGCCGTCAATGCGTGGGGACCCGCTTTTTAGGTTTTCTGCTTTTTCTTTTTGGCTGCGGGAAACAGGATGTTATTCAGGATTAACCGATAACCCGGCGAGTTGGGGTGTAAGTTTAAATCGGTAGGCGGATCGCCAACCAGGTGGCGGTAATCTTCGGGGTCGTGCCCACCATAAAAGGTCCAGAAACCTTTGCCTAATTCGCCATGAACGTAGCGAGCCTCTCCGGCTGCTTTGTTTTCCCCCATCACCAGCACGTTGGGCTTAATCAGCGATTGTCTAAAAGCAGTTGTTTGCCCCATAAAACCTTTAATAATTCGCTGATGATTTTGGGTTAGCATGGTTGGTACCGGATCCCATTTGGCCGAAAAATCAAACAAGGTAAAATAATCCTGACTTGGTGTTACCCGCCTGGTTGTTGACACGTCAATGTCAGAAAACTCGTATTGAAAGGGATCTTTTACAACTTCAAAATCACGAAAAGCCAGCGTGTGCGAAAAATCCAGCTTCTCATTCATGTGCGGGTCGGCGGGGTCGCCATCGAACATCGACTCGCAAATATCCACTCCATCGGCAGCCATGGCAATATCGTAAGTATCGGTCGCTGCACACATCGCAAACAAGAATCCACCCCGCGCAATGTAGCCCTGGATTTCCGTGGTAACCGCCCGCTTCATTTCCGACACCTTGGAAAATCCCATCCGCCCGGCCAGTGCTTTGTTGGTTTCAACTTCCTGCTGATACCAGGGCATATGCTGATACGAACGGAAAAACTTCCCAAACTGACCGGTAAAATCTTCGTGGTGTAAATGCAGCCAATCGTAGTCTTTTAGCTGATCGGTTAAAATTTCTTCGTCGTAAATTACATCATACGGAATTTCGGCGTAGGTTAACACCATTGTTACCGCATCGTCCCAGGGCTGTTTATTGGGTGGTGAGTACACTGCAATTTTGGGTGCTTTTTGCATGGCAATGGCATCCTGGTTGACCTCGGGGCGGGCGATCTCAGCCAGAATTGCACTGGACTGCACATCGGCCATTTTCTCAACACTTACCCCGCGCACTAAACATTCATCTTCGATTTCCTGGTAATACGGAATAAGGAAACTTCCGCCGCGGTAGTTCAGCAACCACTTCACCTCAATGCCTTGCTCAAGAGTCCAGTAGGCCATTCCATAGGCTTTCAGGTGATTTTTTTGCTGATCATCCATCGGAATCATCAGGTAAATCGCCCAACTACTTTGCACGGCAAGAAAAAAAAGTGCCAGTAGCAAAAAAATTCTTTTTAAAAGATTAAAACGGAACATCATCTGACTTTGGTGTTTCATAAGAACCATTCCCTTCCGATTCGAAGCCACTGTTTACCGGCATTCCAAGGCTTCCCCGGTCATCATTCATTTTCGATCCAAATGTCTGCCCCACAACGCCGCCGCCGATTTCCTCCGGAATAACAGTTTCCAGATCGCAGAATTTAACCTGCTGTTTCTTGAAGGCTAGTGGCACATCACCCACTGAACCATTCCGGTGCTTGGCGATAATAATCTCGGCAACACCAATCAACGAATTTCCGTTTTCATCCTCGGTGATACCATAATATTCGGGCCGATGAATAAACATGACCATATCGGCATCCTGCTCAATGGCACCCGATTCACGAAGGTCGGAAAGCTGTGGTCGTTTGCCTTCGCGCGACTCAACCGAACGGTTCAGCTGCGAAAGGGCTAGAATTGGTATGTTCAACTCCTTGGCAATCGCTTTCAGCGAACGGGAAATCATACTCACCTCCTGCTCACGACTACCGCGTCCGGCATCACCGGCAGTCATCAGCTGCAAGTAATCGACAATCACCACACCAATGTCGTGCTGCATTTTCAGTCGCCGGCATTTGGCTCGGAATTCAAAAATAGAAAGTGCAGGCGTATCGTCGACGAATAAGGGGGCATCTTCCAACACGTTCAGTTTTCGGTTAAAATGTTCCCACTCCCAATCTGCCAAATGCCCATTCTTAATTTTTTCTGATCCCAGTTCGGTTTCAGCTGCCAGCAAACGATTGACCAGCTGCACCCCTGACATCTCCAGCGAAAATACAGCAACAGGTGCTTTGTGCTCCACCGCCATATTCCGGGCCATAGAAAGTACAAAAGCAGTTTTACCCATCGCCGGACGGGCAGCAATAATGATCAAGTCGGTTTTTTGCCAGCCGGAAGTCATGCGGTCGAGTGCGGTAAATCCACTGGGCACCCCACTCAGTCCGTCTTCCCGCTTCGAAGCTTCTTCAATTAAACGAGCAGCTTCTTTCAAAATGGGTTTAATCGGAAGGGTTTCTTTCTTGATGTTTCCCTCGGCCACTTTAAAAAGCGCTGTTTCCGAAAAGTCAATCAAATCATCCACATCCATGTTGTCATCGTAAGCGCTGGTCTGAATTTCAGAAGACACCCGAATCAACTCACGCTGAATATATTTTTGTGCGATAATACGCGCGTGAAATTCGATGTGGGCAGCCGAGGCTACGCGACTTGTCAACTGCGTAATATAAAGTGGCCCGCCCACGGCATCCAGTGTATCATTATCTTTCAATTGCTGAGTGACCATCAACAGATCCACCGGCTTTTCATGGGTTGACAAATACTTGATCGCTTCAAAAATCTTCTGGTGCTCTTCTTTATAAAAACTGGGAGTATCAATAACATCGGCCACAGTAACATAGGCATCACGTTCCAGCATCAACGCTCCCAAAACAGCTTCCTCAACATCAATTGCCTGTGGTGGCAATTTACCGTACTGCGCATTAATCTGTTCTATTGAGTTGTTCTGTTTCTTCCGCGAATTATTCCGATCTGTAGCCATGTCTGAAAATAAACTTATTGATTTGCAGAACCTTCTGGTTCTATTTTTTTAGTGGTAACGAATTTTAAAGTTATAAAAAAAGGAAACCACTTTAGTCTCCTTTGCTAATTTAGAACAGGTATTTTTTTCAACAAATCTGATCCTGAATAATTTTCGTAATAATATCTTTCAACTCCATGTTCATCGCTTCAATTTGCTGAGGAATAAAACTTGTTGCGGTCATTCCGGGAGTGGTATTCACCTCAAGAAAATACAAGGTATTCCCTTTTAAAATATAATCAACCCTGACAATGCCACGGCAATTGCACAAATCATAAATTTTTGAAGAAAGCTGCTGACACCTTTGGGTTAACTCTTCTGAAATGCGTGCGGGAGTAATTTCCAGAGTCGCTCCTTTTGTATATTTCGATTCAAAATCGAAAAACTCATTTTTAGGAAGCACCTCCGTTATCGGAAAAATAAATTCCTCATGCTGCATTTTCACCAGTCCGCCGGTAAGCTCCAATCCATCTATAAACTCCTCAACCAATGCCTCCGGACTCTCTTCCCACGCTTTCTCAATAGCCGCTTTCAGATTTTCTTTCAACTTTACTTTTGTGATGCCAAAGCTGGAACCTCCAACATTGGGCTTCACAAAAACCGGCAGTCCTAAATCAGCAACCAACTGGTCAACATCAACACCATCGCCCCGGGTTAAGCGAACCGACTTTGCCATGGTAATATCGAAATTGCGCAAGTAATTGCTACAATAGTATTTATTAAACGTTAAGGCTGAAGATTGCACACCACAGGTGGAATACGGGATTTTCATCAAATCGAAATAGCCCTGCAAAATGCCATCCTCTCCGGGAGTTCCATGAATGGTGATGTAAGCATAATCAAAATGCAGCTTTTTTCCCTGATACTGAGCTGAAAAGTCCTGCTTGTCGATAGCAGCAACAGGCTCGCCATCAACAACCAACTTCCAGTCCTTCCCTTTCATCTCAACGGCCCAAGGCTGAAATAAATCGGGATCCACCGCCTGCAACACATTCTTACTGCTCATCACCGAAACAACATATTCGGAGGAGTCGCCGCCATAAACGACTGCAATATTTTTCTTCATGTGCTCTTCGTTATTTAGTTTTTATGGTAACACCTGAAACTCACTTTAACTAATCATACGCCTGCTTAGGGGACAATTATATGCTCGTTTCATTGTACTATTCAATATTTCGATTGGAGATATAACCACGCCATTTTTCAACAACCTCACTCATGTCGTTTGGTAATTCCGAATCGAAGAGCATTTCCTCGCCGGTCGTTGGATGCACAAAGCCAAGTGTTTTAGCATGAAGCGCTTGTCGTGGTAAAATCTTAAAACAGTTATTTACAAATTGCTTGTATTTCGAAAAAGTGGTTCCTCTTAAAATATGATCGCCACCATAAGTGTCATCATTAAAAAGCGGATGCCCAATGTATTTCATATGAACCCGTATTTGGTGTGTGCGTCCGGTTTCCAGTTGACATTGAACCAGATTAACATAGCCCAATTCCTCCAGCACCTTGTAATGCGTAACAGCAGTTTTTCCATACTCCCCATCGGGATACACCGTAAACACCTGCCGGTTGCTGTGGCTCCGGCCTATATTGCCTTCAACTGTTCCGGTTGGCTCTTTCAGGTTCCCCCAAACCAACGCAATATACTGGCGTTTGGTCGTTTTCTCAAAAAACTGCAACGACAATTTGGTTTTGGCCGTTTCCGTTTTAGCGATGACCATCAGCCCCGACGTATTTTTATCAATCCGATGCACCAGCCCCGGTCGAGGATCGGCACTTTTAAACATCGGTAAATCCTTGTAGTAATAAGCCAGTGCATTAACCAACGTACCGGAATAGTTGCCATGCCCGGGGTGAACCACCAAGCCCGGTGGTTTATTAATTACAATCAGCTGATCGTCCTCATATACAATATTTAGCGGAATATCTTCAGGGATAATCTTCAGCTCACGCCGCGGAAAATCCATTACAATGGCCACCTCATCGCCAGGCTTTACCTTGTAGTTTGATTTTACCGACTGTCCGTTAACCAAAATACTACCGGCATCGGCAGCAGCCTGTATGCGGCTTCGCGAGGCATTATCAATCCGATTGACTAAATACTTGTCTACGCGTAGCATTTTCTGCCCGGGATCGACCTCCAGCTTGTAATGCTCATACATGACCCCTTCTTCGGACTCATTCAACTCATCATCAAAGTCGGTATTTTTTTCTTCAACCATTATTAAAATTCAAGTTCGCTGGCCTCTTCTATTTTCTCTTCATCAACAGTTAGCCAAATATCAATTGATGTTCCCTGTTCTATTTCTGCTCCAGGCTCAGGTTCCGGCCGTTGTTGCCAGATCCGTGCGGCAATGCTATCCTCCAGCGTTTCAAAGGTATCATCATAAATCACTGCTCCCACATTTAAGTATGAAGCGGCCAACAACTGATTGGCCTGTTCGAGCCTGACCCCCAACAAATTTGGTATCTCCGTTTTCTCGCCAAATCGGTTTTGTCCCACTGTTAAATCAATATTAGATCCTTTATTCACCAAAGTTCCTTCGTCAACGGATTCACCATTTTGTTCTTGTCGGAGTACCAAATTGGGGAATTCTGAAGGTACATAATCCACATTCCCAACGTTCAGTCCCATACTCATCATCAAATTCAAAGCTTGGCGATACGAGATGTCTGTGAGTTTTGGCATCGCTACCTGTTCCGGTTTGCTTGCACAAATCGTCAGAAAAACGGTGCGTCCCTGCTTCACATCGAAGCCCGCCACCGGAACCTGATCAATCACCGTCCCCGGCTGCGCATCGCGAAGATATAAAGAGTCTGTAATCTGATATTGAAGTTCCTTCTCATCCAACACCTTTTTCACATCGTCAATCTGCATTCCCATTAAATCAGGAACAGCAAATGAGTCGCCATGATTGGTGTAAACTCGCAACACAAACATCGTTACTAACAATAGCATTACAGTAATTACTACCGCTAATAAAATGCTAATCCAAAAACTTTTACTTATCAGGTATGCCTTGAAACTCATAGTTTACACATTATAGTTTTTACCCTTTTTTGAACTGATCCGGATCGATCTAAACTAAATTTAAATTGCTTAGAAACGAGTTCGCTCCCGCTCCGTTCTTCTTAAGAAACAAAAATAGCTTAAATATTAGTATGTAAAAATCAGAATAAATATAATTCATCTGTAAACACGAACAGCAGATATACCTTACATCAAACACAAAACAGGCTGACTCAATTGAGTCAGCCTGTTTTTATCTTATCTAGCTTACTGTCTTAACAAGAAGAAGATTGCTTATTCAGCTTTCTTTTCTTCTTTATCAGCAGCAGGTTTTTCCTCTTTTGCTGGTTCTTCAGCAGGAGCTTCTTCTTTAGCTGGTTCTTCAGCTGGAGCCTCTTCTTTAGCTGGTTCTTCAGCTGGAGCCTCTTCCTTGGCTGGAGCCTCTTCCTTGGCTGGTTCCTCAGCAGGAGTTTCTTCCTTTACTGGTTCTTCAGCTGGAGCTTCTTCTTTTGCTGGTTCTTCAACAACAACTTCTTCCTCTGCAACTTCCTCAGTTACTTCAGGAGCATTTGCTGCTTGAGCTTCGGCTGCTAATTCCGCGTTGCGTTTTGCAATTGCTTCTGCACGGTCGGTATTTACTTTTGCCTCTGCTTCAAGTTGTTTTGCTTTGGTTGATTCTTCATCTTTCGATAAGCGATCTTTTTTCGCTTGAATCTTAGCTTCTTTATCAGCGACCCAAGCTTCGAAACGACGATCTGCTTCGGCCTCATCAAAAGCTCCTTTGGCAACTCCACCAATGAGGTGTTTTTTGTACAATACTCCTTTGTAAGATAAAATAGCTCTTACAGTGTCGGTTGGCTGTGCACCTTTTGTAAGCCAGTCTAAAGCTTTATCAAAATCAAGATCGATCGTAGCAGGATTTGTGTTTGGATTATAAGCTCCAATCCTTTCAATATAACGACCATCTCGTGGTGCCCTGCCATCAGCTACCACAATGTGGTAAAAAGCGTAACGTCTGCGACCTTGTCGCTGCAATCTGATTTTTGCTGGCATTTGAATTTAATTTAAATTGATAAACATTTTTTAAATGTGGCGCAAAGATAATCTTTTATTTCTGAAATAAAACCATATCATTATGAGTTTTAGCATTGAAGAAAAAAATGGAAGCTGCCCGCAACCTTTTTCTCATTAATTCATCTAGTTTTAACAATTGAAAAAATGCTAAAAGATATTAGAACCATGAAAAAAATTATTCTCTACATTATTCCAATACTAGCTATCTCGCTCGTCGCTTGCGAACCCGAGGAGATCCCCTTTCGCCCTCAAGCTGATGTGTTCATGATTACCAAAACAATTGAAAACAACAATCAAATTGACACGTTATATGGCTTTGCGCTGCATGTATTTGCCAATAAACCAATGACCAACGTTAGCGTAAGCCCTGACAATGCAACGGATGTAGCCTACTCACTGGAGGCTATTGAGGGAAATCCGTACAACTACTACTACCAAACGGAAGACAATAACTTCACCCAACAACTACCGACCATCGGGAGGTACGATTTCGATATCCTTGCAGAAACAGGCGAATCTGAATCGATGAGTGATAATCTGTCAGACGATTTCATTTATCCAACCGATACGATAAACTACGAATATGACACAGAAAAGAAACAACATGTATTGAGCTGGAATAAAATTGATGATGCCAGCTATATTATAATCAAACTGTATGATACTGACGATGAATTAGTCTTCAACAGCCCCAATTCAATTGATGGAAAAAAAACCAGCTACACACTCTCAACTTCATCAGGCTGGTTAAATAGCAGGATTCCCGAAACTGGAGATCAATTTATTCTGGAGCTGGATGCATACTCATTTGAAGCAGGACAAGAGGGCGTAAACTTACAAGCCAAATCGATTAGTAAAGACACAATTGTTTGGACAGAATAATCCTCAACCTATCTTTACAAAACGGGCAGTCTGCATTTTCGCAACTGTCCGTTTTTTTGTTGATTAATCTCGAGTGTTTTTCTATTTTTGTGTTCAACTAAAAACAAAAGACATGATTCAGAATGAGCAGCTCAAAGAGCTTGCAGAGCGCCGGGATGCGCTGAGGAGGCATCTTTGACTACGATGCAAAAATAATTCAACTCAAAGAAGAAGAACTTAAAACCCAGGATCCAGACTTCTGGACCAACCCCAAAGAAGCTGAGCAACAGATGAAAACCATCCGATCCATTAAAGCATGGACTGATGGTTATGAAAAAATCCACCAGGCACTAGAGGATTTGCAGGTGATATACGAATTTTTCGAAGCTGAAGAAGCCAGCGAAGAAGAAACAGATGCTCAATACAACAAAACACTGACCTACATTGAAGAGCTGGAAACGCGGAACATGCTCCGTAAAGAAGAGGATCGACTTGGTGCCATTCTTCGAATAAATGCAGGAGCAGGTGGAACCGAAAGCAACGACTGGGCCGAAATGCTAATGCGCATGTACATGCGCTGGGGCGAAAAAGAAGGCTACAAAGTTAAAGTAGCAGAATATAATGCCGGCGATGAAGTGGGTTTGAAAAGCTGTACCATTGAGTTTGAAGGCGATTATGCTTACGGCTACCTGAAAAGTGAAAATGGTGTTCACCGGTTGGTTCGGCTATCACCGTTCAATGCTCAAAATAAACGAATGACTTCGTTCACTTCGGTTTTTATCGCTCCTTTGGTTGATGATTCGATTGAAATTGAGATCAATCCATCTGATATTACCTGGGACACCTTTCGATCGGGAGGTGCCGGCGGACAAAATGTGAATAAAGTTGAAACCGGAGTTCGGTTGCGACATGCTCCTACAGGTATCATCATTGAAAACACCGAAAGTAGATCTCAATTGGGCAACAAGGAAAACGCGATGCGTCTGCTAAAATCGCAGCTCTATGAACTGGAACTGCGAAAATTACGGGAGGCAGAAATGCAAATCGAATCGCAAAAGAAAAAAATTGAATGGGGCTCTCAAATTCGCTCCTACGTTTTGCAACCCTATAAAATGGTTAAGGACGTGCGAACAAGTTACGAAACCGGCAATGTACAAGCCGTTTTAGATGGCGAAATAGACGGCTTTATGAAAGCCTACTTAATGGAGTTCAGTGAAAAGCAATAAGTATATTCGCATTGCCAGGCCAGACGATTCGAAACAAATACTGGAAATTTACAAGCCATTTATCCTGAACTCGGCAACTACCTTTGAGGAAGAAGTTCCGGGTCTGGAAGATTTCAAAAACCGAATAACCACTACATTGGAAGAGTGTCCCTATCTGGTTTGCGAAATCGATGGAGAGATAGCCGGTTACGCTTATGCTTCAGCCTATCGAAGTCGGGCTGCCTATCGTTGGGATCGGGAAGTATCAGTTTATGTGCACCCCAATTTCCGAAGACAAAACATCGCCAAAGCACTTTATGGAGCACTCATTCCCATACTCAACTTGCAAGGGTTTGTCAAGCTTTTTGGCGTCATCACCTTGCCCAACCAAGGGAGCATTGCTTTGCACGAATCCATGGGATTTCAGAAAATGACCGAATACCGGGATGTGGGCTATAAAATGAATCAGTGGCACCATGTTGGATGGTGGGAACTCACAATCACTGAAAATTTGCAGAATCCTCCTGGCGAAATTATCCCATTTTCAACATTAAAATTAAATAACAAAGTAGCTGAACTGATGGAAAACGCTCGAACTTTGTTATTTTTAGAGGGATAAATTTAAAAGCCTTAAACATTTTAAATGCTTTGGGGCTTCTACTTATTAGAACTTATTGAACATGAAAAATATCGAACCATTCATAAATCGCGAAATTAGTTGGCTCTCTTTTAATGCGCGAGTCTTGCAGGAAGCAGAAGATCCCTCAGTGCCTTTATTTGAACGAATCCGCTTTGTCGGTATTTTCTCCAACAACCTTGATGAATTTTTCCGGGTCCGCGTAGCATCAGTACGAAGAATGGTTGATTTTGGAAATGATGAATCTTTAATTGGAAACATTAAGCCAGAAGAACTCCATGAAAAAATCATGGAAACAGTGGTCGGGCATCAAAAACGATCTCAGGAAGTATTTCGTAAAATCATCAAGGAATTAAACCAGGAAAACATTTTCATGATTGATGAAACGGATCTGGAGCCGGAACAAATCGTTTTCATCAAAAACTTCTTCAAGGAAAAACTGCTTCCCAACTTAATTCCGATCATGTTGAGCAAGGAAAGTAAATTTCCATACCTGCGCGATCGTTCGGTTTACCTGGCCATTAAACTGTCGATGAAGGAACGACCCGAGAAATTTGCTTATGCACTGGTACGCGTACCCGACCTTTCCATGTCTCGTTTTGTAGTTTTACCTGAAAAGGACGGGAAAAAATTTGTTATGCTATTGGACGACGTGATTCGATACAGCATGCCCGACATTTTCCCTCTGTTCAACTACAACCACTTTGAAGCCTACACCATAAAAGTAACCCGTGATGCGGAGCTCGACATTGATGACGACATCTCCAAAAGCTTTGTTGAGAAAATGGAAGCAGGTTTGAAGAAGAGAAAAGTTGGGACACCGGTGCGCTTACTATACGACAAAGAAATACCCGATGATTTACTCAGTTTCATCAACAAAAAGATGAAATTGGATCCCGACAACCAGATTCCGGGTGGAAAATACCATAATCACAAAGATTTTATGAACTTCCCTGAAATCGGACAGGCTGATCATTATTATAAAAAGCTCACTCCGATTCGGCACAAGGAATTGAAACAGCATGAAAGCATCCTAAAAAAACTACGCAAGAAGGATATCATGCTTCATTATCCCTATCAAAGTTTCAGCCACTTTTTAGATTTGCTTCGCGAAGCGGCAATCGACCCAAAGGTTAAAGAAATAGGAATCACCATTTACCGGGTCGCCGGTAATTCCCGGGTCGTCAATGCCCTGCTGAATGCAATCAGAAATGGCAAAAAAGTAACGGTGGTCATTGAATTACAAGCTCGTTTTGACGAGGAAGCCAATATTTTTTGGTCTAACAAGCTTCAGGATGAAGGAGCTCATGTTGTGAACGGTGTGCCCGGACTGAAAGTACACAGTAAGCTAGCTTGGGTCAAACGCAAAGAAAAAAATGTCTACCGCAATTATGCCTATGTTGGAACAGGAAATTTCCACGAAGGAACCGCCAGAGTTTATGGCGACGACGGACTGTTGACAGCAGATCCTCGAATTGCCGACGAAGTAGCACAGCTTTTCAGCTTTTTCAAACACAATTACCGAATCAGCAGCTACAATCACCTCGTTATTAGTCCGTTTGCCATGCGCAATTTTTTCGAGGACATGATTGATAATGAAATTGCCATAACCAAAGCAGGGAAGCGCGGTTTCATGGTTTTGAAAATGAATAGCCTGATCGATCCGGACATGATGAACAAGCTTTATAAAGCAGCTAAAGCAGGCGTAAAAATCAGGTTAATTGTTCGCGGTATTTTTGGCTTGAAAACGGAACTGGAAGGAGTCAGTGAAAATATCGAGGCCATCAGCATCGTGGATAAATACCTGGAACATTCTCGAATTTTCCTGTTCGGAAATGGTGGCGACGAGAAAATATTTATCTCTTCGGCGGATTGGATGCCACGTAATCTCAACCGGCGAATTGAAGTAGCGTGCCCCATTTATAATGAAGACTTGAAAAATGAACTGCGTGAAATGTTAAAAATACAATTGCGCGACAACACCAAATCACGGATTCTCGACAACGAACTTTCAAACAACTACAGCAGGCAGCATATGGAAGGACGTATCAGGTCACAGGAAGATTATTATCAATACATTAAGGAAAAACACTTAGTTGCTATGAAAATTTATCACAATCCCCGTTGTTCAAAAAGTCGTGCCGGCTTAAAATACCTGGAGGAGAACGGCTACAAAGCAGACGTACGAACCTATATGAAAGACGGAATCACACCTGACGAAATTCGAAGAATAACTCAGAAGTCCGGGATGGCTCCTATCGACTTGGTTCGTAAGCAGGAAGAGCTATACAAGACAGAGTACAAAGGCAAAGAAATCAGCGATGAGGAATGGATGAAAATCCTGTCGGAAAACCCTCGCCTGCTGCAACGCCCAATCGTTATTAACGGTAAAAAAGCGATTTTGGCACAGCCACCAGAGCAAATCGAGCGAATCCGGTAGGCTCTTACCCAACTTTTGATTGAAGCGACTGGATTTTCTGCTCTAGCTTTGCTTTACTTTTCAGGGCTTTTGAAAGTGCCAGCGCATCTTTTATTGCTTGTTTATCATACGTTTCAAGTATAATGTAGTAATAGCGGGTTCCAAGGAAAACAGCCTTCAAATTTCGATCGGCATGTTGGGCAATAAACTCAATAACGCCATTATCGGCACCATTACGATAGCTTACTTTTTCCCATTTTGTATCTAAAAAATCGCTGTGGTGATTCAGTACGTTCTCCAAGGGAACAGTATCGGTTTTAGCCTGAAGGTCGTTGTCGTAAACCCGCAACGCTACATGGTTTAACCACTTGTCGCCATAATAGTTGCTTGAGATGTATAAGTCGCCACGCTCATCTAAATGAATCTGGATAAAGGATTTATCCCATCGACCTTTAAATTGCTGCCGTTTGTGAATGTATTGTGTATAGCGATCAAATTCTGTTTTTTCGGTAACAAACCTACCTTCTAATTTTTCTAATTTAACGTTCAGCGAGTCCATTTCATCTTGTGCCCGATAAAGCAAATCGGCATAAATTTTCTTCTCAAATTGGCTCGCATCAACAACCGTCTGAATGGCTCCCTTGTAAAACTGCTGAATCGTATCCAGCTGCATCAAAGCATCTGTTGTATCGCCTGACTCATACAAACTTTGGGCAAGTTGCAATTTTTCGGCAGCTAATTCCTTCTCCGATTTTCCGCAGGAAAACAACAGACTGGAAAGCAGAATGACAAAAAAAACTCGGTTCATAATCATGGACAAATGCGTTAAAATAATTTCCTTCGTAAATTCAACATCAAAGAAAATTAATAATTATCAGGATGGAAACAAATTCAGTCGCTTTTTTCAGGTCACAGCATTACCCTGATTTAGTTAACAAACCGATTGTTGCTGCTTGGAAAGTTAAAAACCCGCAAAACGTAGGAAGCTTAATGCGACTGGTTGATAATATTGGCGGTGATAGCCTGGTTATCTTAGATGACGAAAACCCAAAACGCGAAAGTTCGATCAAGAAAACAGCCGGGATGAGCTACAAAAACATCCAACTAAAATGGATGAGTTCAAAAGAATTTATCACTAGTCTTCCACTAAAATACCGACTAGTTGCCATTGAAACCGACGAGCAGTCTACCAACCTATTCGCAACCAAATTACCTGACCATGTTGCTTTTATTTTGGGAAGTGAGATACACGGTCTGCCAACAGAGCTGATTAAACAATGTGCACAGAGCGTCCACATACCAATGACCGGCAAATGCAAATCAATGAATATTTCGCATGCGCTGGCCGTAGGACTTTTCGAATGGCAACGCCAACAACTTTTCAGACCCCACGATTAGTTTTCATCTATTTTTTTTACTTTTAACCAGATTAAATACAAAAAACCATGATCACGCTAACACAGTTGGAATATATTGTTGCTGTTGATACGTTTAGACATTTTGGCCGGGCTGCCGAACACTGCTTCATCACACAGCCAACACTAAGCATGCAAATTAAAAAGCTGGAAGAAGATTTAGAAATTATCATCTTCGACCGCAGTAAGCAACCGCTAATCCCAACCGATGTTGGCAAACGCATTATCGAACAATCGCGTATTGTCCTGCAAGAAACCGAAAAGGTAAACGACATCGTCAAAGATCACAAAAACCTAATCTCCGGAGAACTCAAAATTGGTATTATCCCAACACTAGCTCCATACCTACTTCCTTTGTTTATTGGCAATTACAAAAGAAAATATCCAAACATACAAATCACGGTGCAGGAGTTAACCACCGAAAATATTGTTGATCATTTGCAACGAGACCTGCTTGATGTTGGCATATTGGTGACGCCGCTTAAGGAAGAAAGAATCAATGAACGACCAATATTTTACGAAGAAATGCTGCTTTATTCTCACCAAAACCATCCTCTTCACGACAAGCAAAACATCAAAGTTAAAGAAATTGCGACCCCTGAAATTTGGCTATTGAGCGATGGTCATTGCTTTCGCCACCAGGTCATTAATCTTTGCTCTTTTAAAGGGGCATCCAATGTAGCACTCCCATTTTATTTTGAAGCCGGTTCTTTGGAAACCCTGATGAACATTATCGACAAAGAAGGCGGAATTACACTGATTCCCGAATTGGCATCGGTAGAAATGGGCGAAAACCGGAAAAGTCATGTTCGGCATTTTAGCGACGTAACTCCGATTCGAGAGGTGAGCTTAGTTTACTCACGCCATTTTGCAAAAAACAAGCTTGTAGATCTGCTATGGAGAGAGATTCATGCAGCCATGCCCAGCGAACTTCTGGATGGAAAAAGAGGAACGATTGTCGAATGGAAATAATTTTTCAACTTTTTATTTGATTTTAGAAAAAACTTCCATTTCTTTGCATCGCTGAAATCAAAAACGGCACTTCTAAAAGTAGAGGATGCAAAGTTTCAGTAAAAATCCTGACAAAATATTTGGCGGCTTCAAAATTTGATTTATTTTTGCAGTCCCAATTTCAGGGAAAGAAAATGATGGCCCGTTCGTCTAGGGGTTAGGACGCCAGGTTTTCATCCTGGTAGCAGGGGTTCGAATCCCCTACGGGCTACTTAATTTATTTATCAGAAGAAACAAAAATGGCACATCATCAATCTGCTAAGAAAAGAATTCGTCAAGACGAAAAAAAGAAAGTACACAACAAGTACTTTACGAAAACGATGCGTAATGCAGTTCGCGATTTGCGTGCAATAAGCGAAAAAGACGCTGCGGCCGTAGAGTACCCTAAAGTTGTTTCGATGATCGACCGATTGGCTAAAAAGAACTTGATTCATAAGAATAAAGCTGCCAATTTGAAATCAAAATTAGCTGCTCACGTTAGCAAGTTATAGTAACATACAAGATATAATTAAAAACCTCTTCAGCAATTGAAGAGGTTTTTTTTTGCTCTAAACTCAAGCTACTGCTTTCGGATTTGCTTCATTCTTCATAACTTAGTTTAGTACCAATGAAACAGATGAGCAATCATGTATAAGAAACCGAGCATTAAAGAGTGGGCTGTTGAAGACCGTCCTCGTGAAAAGCTTCTAACCAATGGCACACGCTCACTCTCCGAGGCTGAACTAATCGCCATTTTAATCGGATCCGGAAACTCGAAGGAATCGGCTGTTGAACTCTCCCGCCGCATTCTTTTAACGGTTAACAACGATCTTTCTTTACTCAGTAAAAAGGATGCTTCCTATTTACTGAAGTTTAACGGAATAGGCGAAGCTAAAGCGGTAAACATTATGGCTGCCCTGGAGCTCGGCCGACGAAGAAAGGAAAATGGCGCATCGGCAAAAACAATCATCACAAACAGCAGCGATGCGGCCAGTTATTTTCGCCCACTGCTTGAAGATCTTCCCCACGAAGAATTTTGGATCTTGCTGCTCAACCGATCCAATACGGTGATCGATAAATTCATGGTGAGCCAGGGTGGCATTACCGGAACGGTGATCGATGTCAAACTAATCTTAAAAACAGCACTTGAAAAATTAGCGTGCTCCATGATTTTATGCCACAACCACCCTTCGGGCAACATCATGGCCAGTGATGCCGATAAAAAAGTGACTCAGAAAATAAAATCAGCAGCCGAAATAATGGAAATTACAGTACTCGACCATGTAATTATTGCGCACGATCAGTATCTTAGCTTCACGGATGAAGGTTTACTTTAATCAAAAACGATGCTTTTAGTTTATACTCAGGAAATAACCAATCGGCTAGAATATGCTTTCGAATTTATTTTCGAAGAAATTCTGGACATTGAATTGAAATTAACAACTGATTTGCAGAAATTTGATGAGAGTGATCAGCCCAAGCTAAACTACTCCGGTCTCAAACTGGACTGCCCACTAAAAATCAATCCTCACCCGATCTTATTTCAACGTAAAATATGCTATCAAACCCTTGCCCCCATTTCGTTTAACAATGAAGTGTATTTCTTTGAATCATCAGCCAGTTCATTTTTACCTTTCGATCCTTTCGCAGCCAGCTTTTTCATCATCAGCAGATACGAGGAATACCTGATGCGCCAACTCGATAAACATCGCCGATATCCGTCTCATCACAGCATCTTATATCGCAATCATCTGCTAGATAAACCAATTGTTAATCAATGGGCACAGCTAATCGCACAAAAAATTAAGGCGCGCTATCCCAAATTTGACTACCATCCTCCCCGATTTGATTTTCTTTCGACTATTGATATTGACAATGCATGGGCATATAAAAACAAAAGCTGGAGGCGCACACTTGGAGCACTTGCCAAGGGAGTTATAAAAGGCGATCGGCAGCAAATCCAGGAACGGCTAAAAGTTATCCAGGGCGAAAAAGAAGATCCGTACGACACCTACAACTATGTTTGCAATCGATACAAAGAGCATAAAGACCTGTTGCATTTTTTTGTTTTACTTGGCAAGCCTAGTAAATACGACCGAAACATATCTCCCAACAATGAACAATTAAAACAGTTGGTGCGCGATTTAAATTCATTCTGCAAGGTATCCATTCACCCCTCCTACCGCTCAACCGGAAACCGAAGAGAACTCACCAAAGAAATTCAAACTCTGGAGCAAATCACCCACAACGATGTCAAATCATCACGCCAACATTTTCTTCGACTCGAACTCCCTAAAACATACCGCCGTTTAATCAATGCCGGAATAACCAACGACTACACCATGGGATACGCCGACCAAGTGGGTTTCCGGGCGGGAACCTCAAACTCGTTTTGGTTTTACGACTTAAAAAAAGATGTGCCGACTCAGTTGCGAATTCATCCGTTCCAGATGATGGATGTTACTTTAAAAGACTATCTGAAACTTAATCCGGATGAGGCCTCAACGATAATTGAGAAATTAATGGACGAAATTCGAAATTATGGTGGAACTTTTATAAGTTTATGGCATAATGAAAGCCTCAGTGATCAAGGAGAATGGGCGGGCTGGCGCACCGTATTCGAAAGGATGACCGAACAGGCATTTAAATACAAGGATGAATCACCAAAAAATTAAGTACTTAAAATATGAGGAGGTCGATACGGATCAATGGGATCGGTGTATCGAAAATTCACCCAACTCCCTAATTTATGCCCAGTCGTGGTATCTCGACAAAATCTGTGATCGGTGGGATGCGTTGGTCCTAGGTAATTATCAATACGTTATGCCTCTAACTTATCGTAAGAAGTTTGGCGTAGCATACCTTTACCAACCGCTTTTTTGCCAACAGCTTGGTATTTTCCCAACCCCAACCAAGGAAATCATCCAGCTTTTCCTTTCTGAAGTTACCAGTCGGTTTCAATTTGCTGAAATTAACTTTAATGCCATGCAATTGCCGGTAGGTGAAATTGGCAGGTATTCGGAACGAACCAACCTGCTGCTATCAATAGCTGACAGTTATGAAGCAATCGCCGGAAACTATTCGAAACATACACTTCGAAAATTAAAAAAAGCCGGGAAGAATAAACTGAGCTTGGCTCGAAGTATTTCCGCAGAGGAATTCATTCAATTTAAACAAGAAAACTTAAAAGTACGTTTGCATAAAAAAGACATAAGGAAGTTGCGCAATGTAATGGCTTTTTCATTAACCCGAAGTTTAGGGCAAATCTATGGTGTTTACTCTGCTCAAAACCAACTCTGCGCTGCAGCATTTTTTATTCGCAGCAAGCACCGGGTCACATATTTAAATGCAGCCAACAGTTCGGAGGGGAAAAAGTATCAGGCCATGTATTTTCTAATTGACCAATTCATAAAGGAAAATGCAGGGAAAGACTATTTGCTCGATTTTGAAGGTTCAATGGTTCCGGGAGTAGCACGACTATATGAAGGCTTTGGAGCAACACCGGAAAAATACTACCAATACCGGTTTAATAGTTTACCCTGGTGGATTAAATGGTTGAAAAAATGAAAATTTTATCAGAACTAATAAAAAAAATAGCGCCGAACTTTTCTATTCATCAGCTAAGTAAAGGTCATGAAGTTCCGGTTTTATTACCCTATTACCATTTGGTGAGTGATAAGGAGCATCCATTTCATTACAACTACAATTTTCCGTCGACAAAACGATTCCGGAAAGATTTGGATTATTTGCTGGATCATTTTGACCCCATTTCGTTGGAAGAATTGCACTCGGGGATGAATCTTCGAAATACTTTTCACTTGACTTTTGATGATGGTTTGCGCGAGTGCTACGAAATTGTGGCTCCAATTTTAAAAGAAAAGGGAGTATCGGCCACTTTTTTTATCAATCCGGCTTTTGTCGACAACCACGACCTTTTTCATCGCTACAAAGCGGCTGTTTTGAATCGCTTTTTTGCAAAGAAAGGTGTCAAAACTGAGCTTAAGAAAACCTATGCTGACTTGCTTTCGCTAGATCAAATTGCTGAAGATATCGGGCTTAAATGGGAAGAATATTTAGATGAAGAGAAGCCTTATATGAGCATGGAGCAACTAAAACAAATGGATGAAGATGGCTTTACAATTGGAGCTCACAGTTGGGATCATCCCGAGTTCTGGTTGCTGGATGAAGAACGTCAGCTTGAAGAAGTGAAGGAGAGTATGGAGTGGCTAGTTGCTAATTTCAATCCGAAAATAAAAGCATTTGCCTTTCCATTTACCGACTTTGGAGTCTCTGATTCAGTCTTCGATGCCATCCATCGAAAACGATTATGTGATATCACATTCGGCACAGCGGGAATAAAAACTGAAAAACTACCAACCCACTTCCAACGATTACAAATGGAGCAAGTCGGGTCAAAAAATGCCGGTCAATTGCTGAAAACCGAATATTTGTCTTTTCAGATTAAGCGGTTACTGGATCAACACGTTGCTAAAAGAGATTAGCACATGCAACTTAAAAAAATCAGCATATCTGAATTGGATGACTTACTGAGCAGTGAGCTTTTTCAGCAACTGAAAGACAAACCAATCAGTTCATTTAGAGCGATTTCTTATCAACAAAACCCACATGCAAAAACGAATGATACTGTTCTCTATTTTCTGTACGACGATGACATCTTGATTGCCTATCGAACTATTTTGCCGGCGAAACTGACAACTTCTCCCGATCGATTCGCCTGGCTCAGTGGAAACTGGGTAAATCCGAACTATCGCAGACAAGGATTTTCGGAGCAGCTTCTAGGTGAAATTCTAAACGACTGGAAGCACCGCTTGATGTTTACAAACTATGCTCCCGCCTCATTACAATTATACCTGAAATCGAATAAGTTTAATCCCATTTATTTAGAGCAGGGGCGTCGGTTTTATTTATACGTAAAAACAAAGCAGCTTTTGGGACACCGGATTAAAGCAATAGGCTATTTTTCTCCGGCGCTTGATTTCACGATTAAGCTCGCTTCACAAATAAAAAGTAGATGCCACCATTCAAAAGCGACCAGTGCAGTAAAAATAGTTGAATTAAACAGCCCCGACGCCGATTGTCTCGCTATGGCCGAAGCAAGCAAAGAGGATTATTTGTTTGAACGTGGACAATTGGAATTGAAATGGATCTTTCAGTATCCCTGGATTTCAACTACCGATGACAGTTTTCTGAAGAATTATTCCTTTTCATCTTACTCCAAACAATTTGAGTATAAAACAATCAAGTTCATCTGTGAAGATAAACTCAGTGGTTTTATGATTGTCTTGATTACAAATGGCAATATGAAATTGGTGTATTTAAAACTTCCAAAAGAACTAACCCAATATGCCACAAAACACCTGATTGACTTGTCGATACAGTACAAAATAAAAACACTAACCATATTAAATCCAGATTTGGCAGAGCTAATTGCAGGAGCAGCTAATCCGTTCATCTATTCCAAAAAGATTGACCACGGAATTTATGCTTCGTTTCCAGTTTCTGTTAATGGAAAGCGAATTCAGGATGGCGACGGTGATTTTATCTTTACTTAGCTTCATGCAAAAGAATAAATTCACTATTTTCGGCAAAAATATGCACCATGGAAGTTATCAACCTTAGCGAGTCTAATTCTATCTTTAATCAATATCTCGCAGAAATTCGTGATCACGAAATCCAAAAAGATCCACTTCGATTTAGGAAAAACCTACAGCGTTTTGGAGAACTATTTGCTTACGAAATAAGCAAGACATTGGATTTCAAAGTGTGTGAGGTGAAAACTCCTCTAGGCGTTGCTAAGGTTCCAAAACTAGAACAACAGCCGGTATTGGCAACTATTCTTCGTGCCGGATTGCCTTTACAACAGGGTTTACTTGAAATTTTTGACAGAGCCGAGAATGCCTTTATTTCTGCCTACCGAAAATACGACGACAAAGGCGAGTTTCACATCGAATTTGAATATTTGGCCTCTCCTGACCTGAATGAAAAAGTTGCCATTTTATCTGATCCTATGCTGGCTTCCGGCTCTTCCATGGAAATTGGGTACAAAGCTTTGCTTCAAAAAGGAGAACCAAGTCACGTGCATTTGGTAGCAATTATTGCCAGTAAAAAAGGGGTTGAATACGTTCAGGAAAATATACAGGCTGATAATGTTACACTTTGGGTGGGAGCCATTGATGATGAGATGACCGTAAAATCATACATCGTTCCGGGATTAGGTGATGCTGGAGATCTGGCGTTTGGTCCCAAGGTAGATTCGCACTAAAACAAGCCCTTTTAGGTTGCATAGGCTACACACCAGGAAACAATATCACCACGGTATTGCAAAACGTTGTTTTCCCGATAGATTTAAACGACTGCTCCACCCCTAAATGTCCTGTGCTTATTCAGCAACAAATTTTAAATCTTGTGGAGCGATAGCTAAACTATTTAGTCTTCGATAAAAGCTTCACGCAAAACCACTCAAGACATATTTTAGCACTTAACGGATTGCAATTTGCAGTCATATCTCCTAACAATCAAAGAGTCGGTTCTTTGTAGACCATACCAGATACAGCGTGAATGCAATTGCACCTATAGCGTATAGAATTAATGCTCCATAAAAAACAATGGGAGCCAAATCTAAGCAGCAAGAGAAAAAACCCAATAATAGGGTGATGATAAAACCGATAAAACCCCAAATCCCCAAATAAAAACAACTTAAGACCGCAGCTTTTTTAATCATAACCTTTTTTTCTCAAAAATAAAATCTTAATTTAAACTTTTGTTCTTTTTAAGTGTGATATAAATCTCATTCAGTTGTGATATCTTTGTGCCTATAGCCAACAATCAGAAAATGAAATCATCAAATATAAAGTGCCGGAATTGCCGAATAAAATCAACCTCAGTCTCATTGCTTGATCCGCATGAACTAGACTTACTGGAAAAAGGATGCTTGCAAGTTAGCTTTTCGAAGGGGGAACTTCTATTTAAGGAAAATGGCCCTGCCAAGTACATCACCTACATTAGAGATGGATTTGTAAAACTGAGTAAAAAGGGAGCGGGGAACAAAGAATACATTTTAGGAGTCTACAAACAAGGAGCCTATATCGGTTTACACAATCTTAATCTTTCATATAACTCAAATTATTTTTCAGCCTATGCCATAACTCAATCCGAGGTCTGCTTTATTGAAATCAAGCCGTTTAAAAAATTACTCGAGAATAATGGGATGTTTGCTACTGAGATAATCTCCTATATTTTCGATGATGAAATGAATTACTTTGAACGGCTAATCCACAATGTTCAGCAGCAACTACCCGGAAGACTGGCCAATGCGTTATTGTATTTTAGGCAGAAGGTGTACAACCAAAATCCATTTTCATTAAACCTAACCATGTCAGAGTTCGCTTCATTGATTGGAACAACCCGTGAGAGTGCAACTCGAGCCATAAAAGAATTTCAGGATAGTGGAATAATAAAAACCGGTAAAAATAGCATCCAAATTATTGACGCAACCAAGTTGGAGGAAATCAAAAGAAAAGGATAAAAAAAATACCCAAATTGTATAAACATCTTTTTTAAAACGATGTTTATATTTATCACCAATAAAGTAAACCGGTTAAATTCCTATTTTATCTGATAGCTTTGCAGCAATGATCTTTTTGCGTAAACATATTGCGGGTGTACTTGCCCTGGTTTTTGCATTCCCAGTTTTAATGCAATCAGTTCATATCGTGCTTCATCATGCGCTAGAAGAAAAAGAAGAAGATCATGTCTGCCTGCATTCTGAAGGATTCCACGACGAAAATGATCATGCAACTTACGATTCGTCGGCAGAGAAGTGTATAATCTGCGACTATGTGTTCACAACCTTCAGCCCAGCTAAAATATATCACTTCAATTTTGCCCGACCACTCCATTTTGGACTAATCAATACACCAGCTATTCTCCAACCCGAGATTGCCATATCCAAGGGAGTCACTCTTCGGGCACCTCCGGCTATTTCCTAAAATAGCCAGACTCTTTTTATCAATAATTATACAACTCATTAAATTTTGGTTAGTGGAGGTGTGACAATCATAGGCACACCTTATTTTGCTATCCTTAATTCAACTTTTTTTCATTGCATGAAAAAATCTATTGCGATGGCTATGCTTACTTTAAGCATGCCTGTTCTTGTGTTTTCGCAAGAATACAACCTAAAGGGCCGGGTGATTGATGAAAATCAACTGGCCTTACCAGGATGTCATATCCATTATAAAAATCATTTTACAACCACCGACAATCATGGTAGTTTCTCGTTGAAACATATTATAGAAAAAGAGGCCAAACTACAGGTTTCGTTTATCGGCTATAATCAGCTTGATACAATTATTAAGCTTCCGTCGCCCACTAGTATTGTTATTCAGCTGAAACCCGAGAATAAGCTTATTCAGCAAATTTTAATACAGGGGAAAGGAGTAACAAAGGCCGGAGCTTTAAAACAAGAAACTTTAAGTAAGCAATTCCTGACCAAAACTCAATCAGGCACTTTCATTCGGTCGTTAAATCAGCTACCGGGGGTTAACTCAATGGATATCGGCTCCAATATTTCGAAACCTGTCATTCGTGGATTGAGCTTAAACCGAGTGGTGGTAAGTGAAAATGGCATCAAACAAGAAGGACAACAATGGGGAGCTGATCATGGTCTTGAGATTGATCCATTTGCCGTTGAGACTGCCGAAGTTGTAAAAGGTCCGTCAGCCATTGAATATGGTAGCGATGCCATTGGTGGTTATATCAATATCAATAACAACCTCACTCCTGCTCCTGATCAAACATCAGGAGAAATTAATTTACTGGGGAAATCAGTAAATAACCTCGTAGGCATATCCGCCAATATTGAGACTCGAAGCAACCATATTTACCTCAAAGCACGAGGTACTGTTTTAGATTTTTCCGACTATCACGTACCAACAGATACAATTATCTATTTATCGCGGAAAATTCCCATTTTCAATCAATACCTGAAAAATACGGCTGGTAAAGAATATGACGTTTCAGGACAGCTGGGGTTCATCTCAAACCAAGTTAAAAGCTCAATCGCATTTAGCCGGGTTTCCCAGAAAACCGGATTTTTCCCCGGTTCGCATGGAATCCCCAATTTAGCGAGAGTACAAGACGACCATGACAAGAGAAACATCGGCTTCCCGTTTCAGGAAACAACCCATTACAAAGTGATTAGCAATACCAATCTTCACTTCATTCATTTTTCACTTCAAGCTGACTTGGCCTTTCAGGATAACAAGCGGACTGAATGGAGTCAGTTCCACACTCATTATTCCGGACAAACTGCTCCAACCGTGAATCCGGATCTGGAACTAAATTTCAGACTTAAAACCTATCAGGCAAACTTTAAAATGAACATTTACAATTTAAATGGAAATTCTCTCTCGGCAGGAATACAAAATCAGTGGAAATTAAATACCATTGATGGTTATAACTTTTTCTTACCTGAATACAAGAGCCACTCATCCGGTCTTTTCATAAAGGATGAATATCAGGTAAATCCGAAACTGAACATTCATTTAGGTTTACGTTATGATTTGAGTCATGTTAGAACTGAAGAATTCTATGATCGGTTTCTGGAAGATTACCTCATCAGTTCAGGTTCCGAAGAAAAAGAGGCACGCCAATATGCAACAAGAAGCACTAAAATAAGCAAACAATTTCAGAACTTCAGTTGGCTCTTTGGCATTGTGTTGAAACCTTCCAAAATGATTTCGACAAGACTGAACCTGGGGAAAGCATTTCGAACCCCATCCCCTATTGAACTATCGGCCAACGGAATCCATCATGGATCGTTCAGACATGAGCAAGGCAACAATCAACTATCAGCAGAAAAAGGGTATTATGCCGACGCTGGCATAGAGTTGAAAACCGAGAATTTTCAGCTGGAAGTTAATCCATATATTTACTACTTTTCTAACTACCTATACTTAAATCCGACGGGAGAATGGTCAAAGCTTCCACATGCCGGACAAATCTACCGTTACTCCCAAACAAAGGCAGTTTTATCTGGGATTGAGATTCGATTTATGAAAAGCTTTTGGCAGCGATGGAACATTCAGTTCAATGGTGAATACATCAGAAACGAACAACTGTCGGAAAATACCAAACAGCGTTATCCTTTACCATTCACGCCTCCGGCAAATGTTTTTATCGAACTTCAATACCAAGTTAAATCAAGAAGCAAAAGATTTCAGAACACCAGCGTTTTTATCAACCATAAATCAGCTCTCAACCAAAATCGAATTGCTCAAAACGAACTAAGTACGTCAGCTTATCAGATCGTTGGAATAGGACTAAACACAATAATAAAATGGGATGAAATGCCAATTGAACTGGTTCTTCAATCCAACAATATTTTCAATGCAAAGTATTTTAACCACCTTAGTTTTTACCGCAAACTGGAGATTCCCGAGCCGGGTCGAAACATTCAACTTTTAATTAAAATCCCTCTAACGTTCTGAGAAAGTTAACTCAACATATCGCCCTGTTTATTTGCTTAGTTTTCTTATTCAATGGAATTTCGCGAAATCTTCACTTTCTGTTTTTTCACCAACATAAAACAGAAGAATCATCAAACACGCCATTTTTAAAGACCGGAACTTCAAACATTAACTGTCCATATCGCCATTCTCCAATAATCAATCTCAGCCCATTTGAGGTCAAACACTTAAAATTACTTATCGCCTTTATTGGCTTTTTATACCTTTTAAAAGAAAGAAAAGATCCGGAAGCGGAACTTAAACTTGGCTATACCCAACGTGGTCCACCTCTGTTTATACGCTATAATAGCAAATAGAAATCCATATAATAACTTGTAAAAACAATACAACATGAAAACATATTACAACATACATACAATCCTAATCATCAGCGCATTTACTATTGCCACTTTATCGTCATGCAACAAAGATGAGGTTGACAATACCCAGCCAATAATTACCATTGATGAACCCATGGGAAACGATACACTTTATATTGGCAGTGATGCTCATTTTGAGTGCAATTTCTCTGATGATACTGAATTGTCTTCCTATAAAATTGAAATACACAATGATTTTGATGGGCATTCTCACGTCAAGTCAACCAGTATTGAAGAAGACTCCGTTGCCTTCAGTTATCAAAATTCGTGGTCGTTTGACGAGGGATTGAAGAATACTCATATCCATCATCATGAAATTGTGATTCCTGAAACAATTGGTGGCGTTCGAACTGCTCAGGGAAATTATCATTTCGGCGTCTATTGTACCGATATTGCTGGAAACGAATCGCATCAGTTTATCGATGTTATTCTAGTGAATGGTGAAAACCCACACGAAGAAGATTAGAAATGAGTTGAATTACTCACCTCAATCTTATTCACATTAAACCCGTGAAAGCTGTGACTATTGCCAGTCACAGCTTTTTTCACTCCAATCAGTCAACATTAAGGAAAACCTCGAACAATTAAAGAACATATGTTTTATATATTTGCAAAAATTTTGAATCATGATGAACTTAGAGAAAAGTAAAATATCGGCTTCCATAAAGCTGCGTCCGCGTTATGGTGAGGTTGACCAGATGGGCTATGTTTATCATGCCAACTATGTGAGCTATTGTCATCAAGCCCGAACTGAGTTACTTCGGGAAATAGGTATTAATGACAAGGTTCTTGAAGAACAAAACATCATGCTCCCGGTCATCAGCATGAATCTTCGTTACTTAAAGCCAGTTCGGTACGATGAGCTAATCATGGTAAAAACATACATCGAAGAAGAACCTTGCACTCGCTTTTCCTTTCGATTTGAAATTATAAACGAAAAGAACGAATTGGTTTGCACCGCAACTTCCGAAACAGCATTTGTAAACAGCATGAGCCGAAAGCCAATGAGAGCTCCGGCAATTGTTATTAATGCTATCGCAAAAAAAACCGCATCGGATTTCCACGGGCAAACACAGAGCTGAAGCTTCAACCGGTATTTTTGTCGGGCAATCCGAGAGGGGTAACAGCCGGCAACTTATTGGAAAGGGAAACTAAGCCAGCAAAAATGCTTATCGTCTGAATTTCCGTTATCTACCTTTGAATGATCGCTTCGATTTGCTCTTTGTTCTGAATATCGGGGAATTGATCCAATATCGTTCCGGCAACGTCCTTCGCTTTTTTGTTCTGCTGATACTTGACGTGCAGATTAAGCAGCGCCATGTAGTAATTTGAATCCTTCGGACTAATATCAATTGCTCTATTTAAGTAGTTTTCAGCACGGGAATAGTCTTCTTTAAAATCAAACATCATCGCGGTATTATAAATGACCCTGGCATTATTTGGAGAATATTTAGTTGCTCTCACCAGATAGTCCAACGACTCATCATATCGCTGTTGTTCCGACAGAAATAAGGCATACGTGAATAAGGTATTTCCATCTTCCGGGTTGTAGCCCAGGTAGTTTTTGAATAATCGTTCCGCCTTGTCATACTCCTTTTTATTGTGATACAAAAGTGCCAGGTTCACTTTGACCGGATGAAGCAAACTGTCTTGCTCTAAAGCTCTTGTAAAGAATTCTTCAGCTTTGTTGATCTCGTTATTGTTATAGTAGAAGTTCGCCAGGTTAAATTTGCCTGTCGGGAAGTCAGAATTATACTCTAAATAGGACAAGTGCTCCGCTTTGGCCTTTTTATAGGCTGCCTTGTATTTTGCCGAAATTTGTCCCTGGTCAAGGGTGCCAAGCAATATTACACTTTCAATGCGAATCGCTTTTGTCTGGTCATTTAATAGATTTAAAACCACACCCAACGTTTTCTCATCGGTAATGGATAAATTATGCAACGCCTGATATCTGATATGGTTATTGGCATTGCCTAAGGCTTCAATTAATAGCTCTTTCCCCCGGGCAGGATAATATAAGCCCAAAAGCTGTAAGGCAGTTGCCCGGACTATTTCAGGATATACGTTGTCCCTGTAGATATTCACCAAAGCTTCATATCCCTTATCACTTCCCGTTAGTGCTTCCTGGAAGGCAATTCCATATTGGTATGGGCGACCAATGCCGTGCCATTCGTTTACATATTCAATGGCCCAATCAACCGACTTTTCATCATGGCACTGGTTGCATGCATTTGGGGTCCCCAATTCTTTGGTCAAGTCCGGACGTGGGATGCGAATACTGTGGTCGCTGCGATAATCAACACTCATATAGAATTGAGCCGGCATGTGACAGTTCACACAGCGGGTACCTTCTCCGACTTCAAACTTTACACCATCGTCTGCAACAACGGCCTCCCCTTGTTCTCCCTGATACTTATGAAAATGATGGCTGTACGTGTCATAGTCGTCAGCACGATGACATTGCGTACACAGTCTGTTATCCTCAAACAGAAGTTTGGTACTGTGCACATTATGACAATCGTTGCAGCTGACATCGCGCATGTACATCTTGCTTTGAGTGAATGATCCATAAACGTAGTCCTCGTCCAGTATTTGACCATCAATATGATAAGGTTCGCCGGTAGGTAAAACCGGAATACTGTGATTGTAGATGTCCTCGCTGTGGTTAAAATCTTCCAGCGTTGATCTGCGGGAATGACACCGGACACATAAGTCGACATAGGCCTTGTTATCAATATTACTGGTTTGGACCACCAGGCCGTAGTTGCTATCTGTATCCCTGGCATATTCTGTCTTCGCCGCCCAGCTCAAATGCTCCGAGGCCGGCCCATGACAAGCTTCACAACTCACATCAATTTCGCTCCAGGTGGTCTGATAGCTGTCACTTTCGACATCATAACCCTTTTCAAGGTTGGTCGAATGGCAATCTGCACACATGGAGTTCCAGTTTTGAGCCTGATTTGTCCAATGAAGCCAATTCCCGTGGTCGATTACCTCATCACGATATATCGCCCCGGCCATGTGGTACCATTTGCTATTTTGAGTATCCCATGTAATTGGCAGGACTTGCAGCCGGCCTCGGTCAAACTCAACCATGTATTGTTGCAGCGGATCGTAACCGAATACATATTTAACTTCAAACTCCTCTAAGCTGCCATGCTCGCCATCAGTTAACACATAAAACCGCCCATCCCGTTTATACATTTTATGCGTCATGCCATTGTAGTCGATGCTTTGGTTGTTGAAATCACCCAAAACCGTCGAGTCATTGGCATGGTCCATGGCCCGGTCATGATCCGAACCCACCCAATCGTTGTGCTCGTTCAGGTGACATTCAATACAGGTTTCGCGCCCAACAAATTGTGGTCCTCCAGGCGACTTTTGATCAGCTCTAAAAAATACATTCACAAACACGTACAATGGCATCGAAGCCAACAAAACAATAATGGCTGTGAAACTGATTCTTTCAAATATCTGTCGATTCTTCATGTCAGCTAACTTGTATTTGAATCCACGCATTAAGGCCCTAAATTATACTTCATCCTATTCCTTTGCCTGTCGTCATTCATCAAACGTAGGTTAACTGCGATTTCAGAAATGATTTTCGCCTTTTAACAACACTGGTATCAACATACAGCTCACCGTTTTTGACGGTAATCGGATAGTAATCCAGCGGACGTGATGCCGGTGAAGCAACAACTTCACCATTAGGACTAAATTGTGATGCATGGCAAGGACAATTAAAGCCCCCGGTTGTATTGTTATAATTGATTACACATCCCAAATGCGTGCATTTGATGGATAAAGCTAAAAATCCACCATCCTCAAATCGCTTTAAATAAAAATGATGATTCAAAAAAGGGTATACATGATTCTTTTCATACGAATCGGATTTCCCCACAGGTATCAGCTTTTTATCTTCGGATAATTTGGCTTTATTGGTAATGCCCCCTTTTATTAAAACGATTGCTTCAATCGCAGCAATCCCCACAATCAATCGATTAATAAACCTTCTTCTGTCAAATTTCATAGCGCTACGTTAAAAAAGTAACAACATCCCTTCGCCTCGCAGTAAAAGCGATATCAACAGCATGGTCAGGTACGATACGATGATTACCGTTATCGTGGCCATGATCACTTCTGTATTGCGCACTCTGTATCGTTCAAATCCGTAGAAAAGAAATGATCCAACAGGAATTGTATACAATAGGAAAGGAATGACACCAATACTGATCCATGAAGGAGAACTGCTTAACCACACATCAAAATGCAAAAAATGATCCAGCAGATAGATTAATCCAAAGGTGAATAAAAACGAAAATATGGCTGAATGGATCACGAGTTTTTTCCCTTCCGGCGAATTGAACCAAACTCCGATGTTTAAGTTCTTGTAGTTCAAATAAGGAACCGCGATAAAAAATAAAAGCAGATAAACAGGTAGAATGACCGCACTAAAAGCCGGATGCACATGTAATAAAAGTTCCTGCGCTCCTAAAAAATACCAGGGTGCTTTACTCGGATTTGGACTCAGATTTGGATTGGCCTGCTCTAAAAGTGGCGCGGAATAAAAAGCGGAAGCGAAAAACAAGGCAGCAATAAGCAGCAAAGCGACCATAATCTCTTTAACCACCAGATTCGGGATCACCGGGACTTTTTGTGTTTCTTTCTGCTCTGGCAGGGCCACCCCTCCTGCTTTACGGACCAACCAAAAGTGAAGACTTACAAAAAACACGAACAAAAGAGGCAGAACTCCGGTGTGTAAATTATAGAAGTTCAGCAAGGTATTCGAATTCAGGGTTTCACCACTACGAATGAAGTTCGCCAAAGAATGCCCAAAAAGTGGGATGTATTCGAAAATCTGAGTGAAAATAGTTATTGCCCAGTAAGCAAGTTGGTCCCAGGGTAATAAATAGCCGGTAAAACTTGACGCCAAAACCAAAAACATCATCACAAGCCCGTAAATCCAGTTTTCGGCTCTTTCCTTGAATATCGCCTGAGAATAATACACCCGCAACAAATGCAGAAACGATACGATCACCAAAAAATTTGCTGACAAATGATGCAGATTGCGTATAAAACCACCAAAGATCGTGTGGCTGTTTAAATTCACGATCGAATCGTAGGCTTGCTCAACCGTTGGTATGTATGAAAAACGCAGGATAATCCCGGTTAGGGCCAAAATAACAAACAAAAGTGCGCAAATACCGCCTAAGCCAAAAGTTCGATTAAAGGCAACCGCACGTTCATCGATCATTTTTGGATGTAAATGCAGCGCAAATTTCTCCAGGGAAGAATAGTTTCGTTTAGTTGGGTGCTTTGTGTTCATTATAAACTGTTCAAGAAAAAATGACAGGTACCAAAACAACTTGAGATTTTAAATATTACTGAGGAGTGTTTTATTCCATCAAACGAATAATTTTGTCTAAGTGTCAAACCAAATCATACAAAGAAAAGGATTTTAAAGAATTATTCCTCTCGCAAAGAAAAGATAATCTGTTGCTTGAATTAAATCGCATGTATTAAAATGCTGAGCTGGGAAAAAAACCAATAGCACCAAGCACAAAAAAATAGCAGACTGATCTCAGCCTGCTATTCAGAGTAAACATTAAATCTAATCTTAAAAAAAAACTATTCGCAAAAAACTAATTTTGTCGTTTTGATTTCCAGTACTTTCTGAAATCATCCTGTGTCATAATTCCTATTGGACCTTCATAAATTCCACCATCGTTTCCGCTATCAAAAACCCTGACTTCAATGAGATTTTCTATCCCTGCTTTGAAGGTTTCAGGGGCAATAAAGTAATTTCTAAATTCATTATAAAATTCACTACTACGCCAACCGGAAAAATCGCCCGTTTTGGCTATTAACTCGCCATTTATAAACAACATATCAGCATCGTCAATTTTACCAGCTAATAAAACCAATCGTTGCGATGCCAGATCGCCGGCAACCTTTATTTTTTTTGTGTAAACAGCATGACCATCTAAATTCTTGTATCCTTGGTTTTCCCAGATCCCCGGAACTTGAATTTTCCTATGATCAGCCGGATCGAATTTCTTCCCTTTGTTGAACAACCACGAACCGGTCATATTTATTTGAAAAGGAGGTACCACTCCTGCTGAGAAAAGACGAACATTCCCTGAAACAATGCCACCTTCCAAATGACTATCGTAAACTCGCACAGCAATGAGGTTTTCTTCTCCAAAATGAAGCATATCTGAAGGTATTTGGTACTTTCTCAAGGCATTGTAGGCTGTTGAGAAATTAGGAGGAAATGATCCTGTTTGTCCAACTTTCACTCCATTGACAAACACTTCATCGACATCATCGATATAGCCAAGTTCAAGCACCACCACTTTATCTTTCAGTTCATCGCCGATCCTCACGTTGGTTCGATACCACGCATAACCATCATAGCCACGAAAACCTTCATCTTCCCATCGTGCAGGCACCCGAATGTCATCCCAATCCGAATCATCATATCCGGTAGTCGCCCATTCGTAGCGGTCTCCAATCCGGAACTTCCACTGACCGCTCAAGTCCTTTTCGTCCGCGTTAAAAGCAAAACTTGCCGTTGCTATTAATAGCACCAAGATGCTTCCGACTCCCTTTATGGCATCATAACTCCTCATAATTAATCTAATAAACGGATCAACTCCTTAAAAAATGAATTCCACCCACTATCCTGATTCTGCCATCTTATTTTTTCTCGAAAAGGCTGGACATCTTTCTCTTTCATAATTCCGATGGGACCCTCATAGATGCCACCCTCTCCGTGACTATCCAGCACTTCTACTGAAATCATATTTTTACTTCTCAGTAAATGAGATGGTATTTTATAAATCCGATAGAGCTGCCAAGCCTGGTCACGTTGAAATCGGGAATAATTATCTAAATCATGAACTTCGCCAATTAGTTCACCATTGAAATATACTTCATCAAAATCGTCAATCTTCCCAAGCACTAAATAGAGATCTTGTCCTTTCAGGCTTTCGGGCATTGAGAAACGTTTTCGATACCAAGCCCGTCCGTCGTACCCCTCATACCCCTGGCTCTCCCAGGTCATGGGCACGTATATATCATGCCAACGCTCCTCTCGACTTCGTGGATTGTGCATATCTCCAAAGTCCTCAGTCGTAAACTTCCATGTACCTCTCAAATTAATGGCCATTCGAGCCTGATCACGATCATCGTAAAAGCCAAATTTATCGGCTCTTACCAGGCCTCCCTCAAGTCCTTCATCGTACACCCGAACTGCAATCAAATTCTTACTATTATTCAATATTTTTGTTGGAACCAGATAGTGACGTTCCTGGTCATAAGCAGTTTTGTAGTTCGGAGGAAAATCTCCGCTTTGTCCTACTTTATGACCATTGACAAAGACTTCATCCACATCATCGATAAACCCCAGGAACAGATCGATGAATTCAGTTTCGGGCAAGTTGGATATGCTGAAGTTTTTACGGTACCAGGCATATCCATTGTAGCCTTCATAATAGTGCTCCCATTCGCGAGGAGCATCAATGGCATCCCAATCACTAACGTCGGCTCCGGGCTTAGCCCATTCAGGATCATCACCCACGGTAAAAGACCAACGTCCCCTCAAACCAACCAACGATTCCCAATCTGAAGCTTTTAGTTCGATAGAATGAATGAATGTCAGAAAAAATATACTTGCTATTATTACCTTACTGGGCATGATCGAGTGAGCTTTTTTAGTACTTTAAAGTTAATAAACAAAATCAATCCGAAAACGCTGCTTTCAAATTACTGAGCAATATATCGCAAGCTTAAATTAAAGCGATAAGCCGTCCCCACAAGAGCTTTATCAGCTTTCATCTTTTCACTCCCGAAAATATGCTTCACATATCCGGTAGCATCAGGATTTTCGCATACAACACGAATCAATTTCAACGATTGATCCTTGTTAACGACGATATACACTCTAACTTTTTCATCGACCTTATTAATGTCGTTTTGATAGAAATAATTGTTCCAATCTTTAATTCCATCATTCAAGCTACTGGTGATTTCATGAAGTAGTTCTTTTTTTGCCATGCTTGTTGTAGTCTCCCCTGCAAATGCCAGGCCGGTCATCATTACAAATGCAATAATCAATGTGAATGTTGTTTTTCTTGTTTTCATTGTTTTGAGCTTTTAAATGTTTCTGTTTTCTATTGTTTTCAGATACAAAGTAAAAGCAGAGATGTAACCCCGATGTCAGACCAATATCATATGTTGCCACAAGATGTCACAGAATTGTCATCGAGCTAGAAATTGCAAGAGGGAAGAAACAGGATCAAACAGACCAACATTCTCATCAAGAGAACTTTAAACAGCCATTCAATATCAAATATTAACTTGGAATTTAAAATTTAGACTACGGAATTAAAGCACCAGTTTATAGCCAACCCCGTGTACGGTGATGATATGCTGGTTTTCAGGAGTATCAATTTTATTGCGAAGACGAACAATGAAATTATCGACGGTACGAGACGTAGGCTGATAATCCATTCCCCAAACCTGGTCTAAAATATCATCGCGAGTAACTATTTTTCCGTGGTGACTACATAGATAGTGGAGAATCTCAAACTCTTTGTGTGACATTTTCACCGGCTCGTCGCTGGCATCAAAAGCTTCGTATGACTCAAAAGAAACACGAATATTGCCAATTGTAATCAAATCAGCATCTTTTTGTACTCTACCTCCGACGCGACGCAAAATTACTTTTATTCGGGCTAGTAGTTCCCGCAAACTGAATGGTTTGGTGACATAATCATCTGCACCGAGCTCCAAACCAAGCACTTTATCAAGCTCTTCACCGCGTGCAGTTAATAAAATAATTGGCGTTTCAATATCGGCGGCCCGGGTCTTTTTACACACGTCAAATCCTGACATTCCGGGAAGCATCACATCCAACAGAACCAAATTATAATTACCTGATAAGATTTTTTTCAGGCCATCATCTCCCCGATCAGCGGTATCGACCTCGTAACCTTCAAACTCCAGATTATCGCGTAGGCCGATCATCATAGCCTGTTCATCTTCAACAATTAATATTTTTGACATGGTACTACTTTTTTTCTGGAAATTTTAAAATGAATGTACTTCCCTCACCCGGTTTACTGCGCACAGCCACACCTCCACCATGAGCTTTCATAATCCGTTTTACAAGATTTAAACCCAAACCAGAACCTTTCGCTTTATGTGCTAAATCGCCTTCAGTAACCCTATAAAACTGCTCGAATATGTGTTTCTGATTTTTGGCTGAGATACCAATTCCATTATCCTCAACCTCAAGCCAAATCTGCTTTGCCTTCTTTTGGATTCGTACACGCACAGTTTTATTCTCAGCATCACTGTATTTAATCGCATTGTCCAACAAATTACCAACCAGTGTTTTTAACGATTCCCAATCGGCCTGCACCCATGCGGGATCGTTGAAAGATTTCAGGGAACAATAAATGTTCGCGGTTTCAAAATGCGAATCAAAAGAGTGCACAATCTCAGGAATGGCCTGTTTTAGATCAATATTCTCAAAATGGTACTTGACCCGGTTTTTTTCAATCCTTGAGAAATTCAAAATACGATTGACAATATCTGTTAATCTGACACTTTCCTGCTGAATGGTTTTCAGGTATTCTTCTTTTTTTTCCTCGGTTTTGATTCGCTTTAGCAATAAGGTTTCAGCATACATGCTAATGAGTGCCAATGGCGTTCGAATTTCGTGAGACACATTTGCCACAAATTCAGATTTCAATTCCGCCAACTTCATCTCCTTCCGAATGTTAGCCAGCACGAAAATAAAACCCAGAGCAACAAAAAGGCCCATTCCTAATAGCATATAATTGTCACGCTGTGTGCGCTCCGAGGCCAGCTGTTCAATTGTTTTTGTTTTTAACTGAATGCCCAGTTTGTAAGTCGGCAAATACCACATTGTGGCTTTTTCAACTGAATGCGACAACTCATTCTCCCGATCAGTTTCGAATAACATATCACCTGAAATGGAATCGGAAATACTGATGTAGAATAAATCCTGAGCAACTTTCTGGATTGTTGGTCTCAGGTTTTGCTGAATAAATAAATCCGGATCGATTACCAGCTGGCAAATTTGTTCGCCGTTTTTACTTTTTGGCAAGAAGTAAAAAATAAGATATTCTCCCGAAGGCTCTATCTCAACCCGTTGGTAGTTTTCCTCCAGAAAACCTTGTAACACCTCTATTTTCTTTTTAGGTATTTGTGTATCGATTACAAAAATTGAATCATTAAAATATTGTGCTTGTTCATCTGACGTAGTTGTGTCGGAGAAACGAACGGCAAGAATCGCTTGATTATTTTGAAACAGGTTTTCAACCAGCCCTTTCATGATTCCACTTTCAGGCTCAATCGGCTGATCCAAACTCTGTTTCCAATGTTGCACCACATTTTCAGAATACTGATTGATGGAATATAGAATTGATTCGAGCTGAGTGCTGAAAACCCGCTCAACCATTTGTTCATTTTTGCTCAGTGCCGAAAGCTCCCGAACAAAGAAGAACCCAATGGGTACGGCTACAATAATTAGTAATATGAGACTTATTTTCGCGAGTGTTCGAACCATTGGTTCCATTTTTGAATCCAGGTAAAGGTATTAAATCAAGTTCAGATTTCCGATCTGTCAAAAATGTAACATCAGAATAGCAAAAGGGCACCCAAACGGATGCCCTTTTATTCTTCCCAAATCAAGCAGTTCTATGGTATGTCTTCTTAATTATGCAACAGCATCTTCTAAAAACAGTTTGATATCTTCATCAGCGGTTGTAATTCCGGCAATGCCAAAGTTCTCTACCAATACGTTCACGACGTTTGGCGACAGGAATGCCGGCAATGTTGGTCCGAGGTGAATATTTTTTACTCCCAGAGAAAGTAGCGCCAATAAAACAATTACTGCTTTTTGTTCGTACCAGGCAATGTTGTAAGCAATTGGAAGCTCGTTCACATCTTCCAGCTCAAAAATTTCTTTCAGTTTCAAGGCAATTACAGCCAATGAGTACGAGTCGTTACACTGTCCGGCATCAATTACACGTGGAATACCGTTGATGTCGCCCAGCGGCAATTTGTTGTAACGGTATTTGGCGCATCCTGCTGTTAGTATCACGGTGTCGTTCGGCAATTTGGCAGCAAACTCTTCGTAGTAGTCGCGGCTCATCATACGTCCGTCACAACCGGCCATTACAAAGAATTTACGGATAGCACCGGTTTTTACGGCTTCAACAATTGGCCCGGCCAATTCGAATACCTGGTTGTGAGCAAATCCTCCAACAATCTCTCCGGTTTCAATTTCGGTTGGAGTCGCACATTTTTTGGCATGCTCAATGATCGCTGAGAAATCTTTCATTTCGCCTTCTTTGCGATCCGGAATATGGATAGATCCAGTCAATCCACTAGCGCCGGTTGTGTAGATGCGATCTTTATAAGTTGCTTTTTCCAATGGTGGCACAATACAGTTGGTGGTAAACAGGATTGGTCCGTTGAACGACTCAAACTCCTCTTTTTGTTTCCACCAGGCATTTCCGTAATTCCCGGCTAGTTGTTTGTATTTTTTGAATTCAGGGTAATAGTTGGCTGGCAGCATTTCGCTGTGGGTATACACATCCACTCCCGTACCTTCGGTTTGTTTCAGCAGGTCTTCCATGTCGCGCATGTCGTGTCCTGAAATTAGAATAGCCGGATTTTTACGCACGCCAATGTTTACTTTTGTCACCTCAGGGTTTCCATAAGTGCTGGTGTTGGCCGCATCCAACAGAGCCATAACATCAACCCCAAATTTACCGGTTTCCAAAGTCAATCCAACGAGTTCGTCAACCGACAAGTCTTTCGTTGTTTTAGCCAGTGCTTCCATCATGAAGTCGAAAATCTCTTGTTTTTCATGAGCCAGATTGTATGCATGTTCTGCATAAGCGGCCAAACCTTTCAATCCATAAATGATTAGCTCTTTCAACGAACGAACATCTTCATTCTGCTCGCTTAAAATACCAACTTCATTGGCTTTGGCTTCAAATTCTTCTCCGGTTTTCGCAGTCCAATGAACTGATTCATGATCGCTAATCGTTAAGCCGGCATCTGCAACCTTGGCTTTCAGTTCGTCGCGGAACTTCAATGATTTTTTAATGCGGATAACGAATGCCGTATGATCGAAGTTGGCATTGGTAATAGTGCTGAATAATCCGTCAAACACGACTTTGTTTGCTTTTTTATCAGCTTTACCAACGGTTTTTAAATCGGTATTTAAAATGGAGATTCCCTTCAACACAAAAAGAAGTGTGTCTTGTAGGTTTGCTACATCACTTGGTTTTCCACAAACTCCTTTAATTGTACACCCAACTCCTTTTGCTGCCTCCTGGCACTGAAAACAAAACATATTTTCCATAACTAAATTCTATTATATTTTTGAATTACTTTTTTTGCGTTACTGCTCAAAACCCATGACTAGGTCATTCCGAATTTATTTCGGAATCTTTTGCCATCCAAGTCTATCCTTCTTTCTGGCAGATCCTAAAACAGGTTCTTGTGTTTTTTGATTTTCGGGGTGGTAAAAGGAACCGGGGACAAGGTTTGTCCCCGGCTATCACTCTTCATTAAACCCACTCTTCAGCCAATACATCCCCTCGTATTCCAACAACAATTTCTTTTACCGGAACTTTTCTGCTCGCACGTTCAGTAGCCATCTTTACCAACTGCGATAATCCTCCACAGCATGGAACTTCCATAATAACTACCGTCACGGTGTTCACTTTTGACTCATCAATCAATCGAATCAATTTTTCCAGGTAAATCGATTTTCCTTCATCCAATTTGGGGCATGCTATAACTAGTTTCTTTCCTTTTATAAATGTTTGGTGAAAACTACCGTGTGCAAAGGCGGCGCAATCGGCAGCAACCAGTAGGTCAGCTCCCTGAAAGTACCCGGCAGCCGGATTGATCAGGTGCATCTGTACCGGCCATTGCTGTAGTTCAGATTCGCCCGAATGGGTAGCCGTAGCTTCAGGAGCCATCATGAAAGCCGGTTTCTCAAAGCTTACCGAAGCCGATCCGGGACATCCGCCGCCACATCCACCACTTTGCTCTTGGCCCTCGGGCTTGCTGTTATGCACCTCGCTGATAATCGCTGACACATCCACGTCCAGGTCATCTTCGTTGGCTTTCAGGTAACGAACGGCGTCCTGCAAGAATCCGGTTTCGCCATGATCTTTTAAATGCTTCAAGTGGGCGATCAACAAGTTTTCACCTTTTGGAATCATTTGTTTGATTACAGTCACCTCGTCATATTCTTCAGCTTCACGTTTTTCAATTTCAATAGCTCCCTGAGGGCAATGGCCAAGGCAAGCTCCCAATCCGTCACACATCAATTCACTTATCAACCTTGCCTTTCCATCAATCACTTGCAGTGCTCCCTCGTGACAGTTTGGAATGCATTCTCCACATCCGTCACATAGTTCTTCGTCTATTTTAACTATTTCGCGTATCATTGTTTTCGTTTTAATTTCTGAAACAAAAATAGGGTTCAGGTGGTTTCTGACTTGTATCAAATGTTACAAACTCGTTTTTTTATGCTGAATTTTGAATTGTTAAGCCGTTCTCCGGTTTTTAAAGGGCTTACCCCCGACCAACTTTCGTCCTTGATGTCGAATGTGCATTATCAGGTTCGAAGTTTTGAAAAAGATGATTTGGTTGTGCAGGCTGGCGACGAATGCAATCGTTTATTCATTGTATTGAAGGGGAGTGTGAAAGGTGAAATGGCCGATTATTCGGGAAAGACAATTAAAATTGAAGATATTGAAGCACCTCGACCACTGGCTGCCGCTTTTTTGTTTGGGCAAAAAAACCGATTTCCGGTAACGGTTATCGCTAATGGAGAAGTAAACTTGTTGAGTATTGAACGGTCCGAATTTCTGAAAATGCTTCAGAATGATCAACAAATTCTAACCAATTACCTGAACTCCATTTCGTCGCGAGCACAATTTCTTTCTCAGCGAATTAAGTTTTTATCATTTAAAACCATTAGGCAAAAGATTGGGCACTACTTGCTTGATTTGGCCGGTGATCGATTAGCGGTAGTTGAGTTGCCGATGGGACAAGTTCAATTGGCCGAGTACTTTGGTGTTACCAGGCCTTCGCTGGCCCGTGCTTTGGGGGAGCTGGTGCAGGAAGGTTACATTGAAGTGCAACGACGCACCATTCGTATTCTGGACAAACAACAGATGAGCGAATTGTTGAAGGGCTAATTTTCCTAAAAATACAGGTACAGGCATGAAACGAACATGTGAAAATTAATGCACTCAGGAGGATCATTATTTGGGAGTTCCATCGAAATCAGCTTGCGAATTCTATTGAATACCCTTAAAATAAACGATAGAATGAGATGAATGCCATTGAAAATTTCAAATTATAATGAAAAAACTAAAACTCCGAGAAAAGCTATTCTACCAGTTTGATCAATTTCAGCAGCCGAAGTTGTTTCATTTTACTTCAACGAAAAAGTGCTGGGGGAGCGATAGAAAATCACGTTTTACCGGCGATGCTGTTGAAACCTATCTTCCGTTTCGCAAAGAATTAGCCAATGCACTTGATTTGGATTTGCCGCAGTTGGTGTTTCCTCTGCAAAATCATGGTACGCAGGTTCAAATCATACAAGAGCCAACCAACTCACCTGATATTTCTGAAACTGATGCCTTGATCACAAGCCAGCCGGGAATCTGCATTTGTGTACAAACAGCTGATTGTGTTCCGATCTTATTGTACGACCCGATTAAAGCAGTAGTCGCTGCTGTTCATGCGGGTTGGCGAGGAACGGTTAGTCAGATTCTGGTGAAAACGATTCAAACAATGCAAGCCAATTTCAACACAAACCCCAGTGATATTTTGATAGGAATTGGGCCATCCATCTCTCAGGATAATTACGAAGTGGGAGCAGATGTGATTGCTCAGGTGAAAGGGCAGTTTGTGAATCATTCTGATTTATTGAAGACAAGCAAGCAAGGCAAAGCAAAACTTGATTTGTGGGAAGCCAATAAAACCCTGGCGTTAAAAGCCGATGTTCTTGAGTCTCAAATTGAAATTATGGGACTGTGCTCGTATCAGGAACAATCACTGTTCTACTCTGCCCGACGCGATGGTGCAGATACCGGACGAATGGTTAGTGGAATCATGTTATCTTGACATCTACGTATGTTGACACATGTCGAATCAGTTGGAATTAGAATTAGGTTTTTCGTTCTAACACAATCTTGGCTGGAGGACTATTCCGGAGGTCTTGCGTTTGCAAGGCCTCCTTTTTTTGCGACCTGTTGAACCGATTTGATTTATTACCTTTGTTCCCATTATTGAATTAAACCATGCAGGTGGCATCACCCTGCACTTAAAAAAAACAAAAAAATGCAAAACGAAATACTTTGGGTAGTCATGTTGTTGGCCAATTTCCTTCTGATTATTGGAGCCTACAAATTGTTTGGCAAAGGAGGTTTGGTCATGTGGATTCCAATCTCGGTAATCGTTGCAAATATTCAGGTGATCCAAACGGTAGAATTATTTGGCTTAGTCGCCACCTTGGGAAATATTGTTTATGCCAGCTCTTTTTTAGTAACCGATATTTTATCCGAAAACTACGGAAAGTCCGATGCGAAAAAAGCGGTTTGGATTGGCTTTTTCAGTCTGATTTCGATGACGCTGCTGATGAATCTGGCGCTTTACTTTTTACCCTTGGAAGGTGACGAATTTGCATCATCCACTCATGAATCGTTGAGCACCATTTTTAAATTGATGCCACGAATTGCCATTGCCAGCCTGGCCGCTTACCTGGTTTCGCAACAGCATGATATCTGGGCTTTTCATTTTTGGAAGAAACGGTTTTCATCGGATCGGCAATTGTGGTTGCGAAACAATTTGAGTACCATGGTTTCGCAATTGCTCGATAGCGTTGTTTTTACGTTCATCGCCTTTTATGGGGTTTTCGAACTTTCTTTGCTTTATGAAATTCTACTTACCACTTACCTGTTAAAGTGGGCTGTTGCCGCTGCCGACACCCCCTTTGTTTATTGGGCAAAGCATATCCATAAAAACAATCGGTTTGTGGTGAAATAAACTAGGTACGCCAAAACCAGTGTGTAAATAAGGTGAGCACCGGAAAGATTTCAAGCCGCCCAATCAACATGGTAAATGTGAGCAAATATTTGGATGGCTCAGTGAGCATACTGAAGTTCGATGCCGGCCCTACGTTACCAAATCCGGGGCCAATGCCCCCCATCGTCGTTACAATTGAACCAAACGAGGTTTCCCAGTCGTTCCCGATACCAATCATGACTATTGTGCCTATTACAACGATACCGTAATACAGCAGGATGAAGTTTGATACTGCGCCAACTTGCTTGGGAGAAAGAGTGCGGTTGTTGTATTTGACATGGTATACCGCATTGGGCGAGATGGTCTGCTTGATGCTTTTTTTAATAACCTGCCAATTGATGTAATGGCGGATGACTTTTACTCCACCTCCGGTTGATCCTGCGCAAGCACCAACCAACATCAGTAAAACAATCATCATGATGCCGTGTGTCGGCCAAAGCAAATAGTCGTCAGTGGCAAATCCGGTTGCTGTAATTACCGATATCACTTGGAAATAGGAATTGCGGAATGCTTTTTCGAACGAAATTTCACTTGAGAAAAACAAGATGAGTGTTAATACCGCTCCCACCAAAAACACAATTTTTAAATAAAACCACAGCTCATTGTTTTGAAGAGCCTTTTTATATTTACCACTGGCAATTAAAACATGCAGCACAAAATTAATTCCCGATAAAAGCATGAAGACCGTAATGACATACTGAATGTAAGGCGAGTAGTCGGCTATTGATGTGTTCTTAGTTGAGAATCCTCCTGTGGCAACCGTGGCAAACGAATGACAAATACTGTCGAAAAGATTCATGCCTCCCAAGGTTAATAAAACAGTCTCAAGAGCAGTAAGTCCGACATAAATCATCCAGATGCTCCGGGCAACATACCTGATTTTAGTTGAAAATTTTTCTTCTACTACGACAGATGCTTCGAGATTAAAAAGCTGGCCTCCATACATTTTCAGCAAAGGCATAATGGCAACTACCAGCACGATAATCCCCATTCCTCCTATCCAGTGTGTTTCGCTGCGCCAAAAGAGCATGCTTCGTGGCAGCGATTCAATATCGCTTAAAATAGACGAACCTGTAGTTGTAAAACCTGACATGCTCTCAAACCAGGCATCAGCAAAGGCCGGAATCGTTTGAGTGTACAGATAGGGTAAACTGCCAAAAAAAGCTAAGAAGATCCATCCGGCTGAAACAATGATCAGACCCTCTCGCACACCCGGTTCTCCATATCTGCTATTCCAGCTAACTAAATAAAGGAAACCGCCAGTCCCCAATGTTGTTAACACCGCAAAAAATACTCGTTTAAGTTCCGGTTCGTGATCGTACCATGAAATGAGCAACGAAAGGATCATAAATAGCCCTTCGAAAAGAATAATAATTGAAATGATATGAATAACAAGAAGTATATTGATGTTACTTCTCTTTTGAAAATTCATGATAAGTTACAATTGAAAATGAATAATAAAACACGAGCAGGAGAAGCTGTTGATTTTATCCGTTTATTGGAGGAGATAAGTTGCCGGTTTCGTGAAGCCACCTGGAGTAGCGTAGAAAAATGCGGATTGTGTAACTTGTATTTCGAATGTTGTGGATCGAACAGGATTGTAGAATAACTTAACTTCCCCTGAAAACAAGTTTGAATGTCCCCGCTCAGCATATCATCCAGACAAATTGATTGGTCTTTCGAGTCCAGCGAATATGCGTTCAATAGTTCTCCTGCCGATGAGAACAGCGCACGAAATAAGACAAATACTGAAAATATTGTTACAAGTAATTTCAAACCACTCTGCATTTTTCTAATAAATCACGAAGCAAAGCTACCGATAAAACAAAGATGATGATCAACCCGGTGTGCAATTATTCATCTATCATTTGAAAATTAAGGCTTGATTAATACTCCGGGGCTCAATTTCAGAAATTCACTGAATTGATTAATTTATCCATACATTATTTGCCATGTTATAATAAATATGTTAGTTTGAAACGAACATGAACTTTTTTAATCAAAAACTCACACCCAAGGATGATTAAAAAAGTTTATGTGAGAGCGGAGCGGTTCCATCCGTTCTCAAATTTTAAAGTAATTTTTAAAAACTTGAAAATTTTAAACGGATGAAAAAAGAATGGTTTTTGATTCAGAAAACTAGTTATTTTTACAGCGTTAAGCTTTAGAATAAAACAGTTATTTATGAAACGAACATGTAAAAACTCAGCCAAACAGAAGGTTGACTATATGCGAGTTCTATATGATGTCATAAAAAATAAACAAGTATAACCGTATGAAGATATTTAAATTTGGTGGAGCCTCAGTCAGCTCAACTGATGCTATAAAAAACGCCACTTCAATCATCGAATTATTTCCTGATAAAAAAGTTATTGTTGTTTCAGCAATGGGCAAAACAACCAATGAACTAGAGGAGTTGGTTAAAAGCTATTTCAACAGAGCGAGTAACATGGAGTTAATTTTGGAGCGCATCAGGAATTATCATGCCGGTATTACCGCCGGACTTGGATTGACTGCTGCTGACTTGGTTCAGGTTGAAGTGTTGTTTGCGGATCTGAAAAAGCGCCTGAGCATGAATCCATCGTTAAACTTCGACTACGAGTATGATCAGGTGGTCTGCTATGGCGAGCTGATTTCAACGGCCATCATCTCTGCCTACTTAAACAAGCAGGGATTGAAAAACCGATGGATGGATATCCGCCAAAGTTTGCGAACAGATGAAACGCATCGCGAGGCAATTGTTGATTGGAAATGGTCGGAGATGTTGATCAATAACAGCTTTAATTTTCGTGATACCGATTTGTATGTAACGCAGGGGTTTATTGGCTCAACCAATACCAATCAAACGACCACACTGGGTCGTGAGGGGTCTGATTTTACAGCTGCAATTTTGGGTAACCTGCTAAATGCAGAGAGTGTCACCATCTGGAAAAATGTCCCCGGTGTATTGAATGGTGATCCGGTTGATTTTGAAGACACGGTAAAACTCGAAGAGCTTTCGTACCGGGAAGCAATTGAGCTGGCCTATTCCGGAGCCAAAGTGATTCATCCGAAAACGATCAAACCCTTGCGCAACAAAAAAATTCCGCTCTTGGTTCGACCATTCGATTTTCCCGATCAGGCTGGAACCATGATCCATGATGTGGGGCACCAGCTGGATTTGGTCCCGATTTTTATATTGAAGAAAAATCAGGCACTGGTTACCATTTCTCCGTCCGACTTTTCATTTATTGGTATTGACGAACTGTCGGGGGTTTTTAGCCTGTTTAAGAAGCGCCGCATCAAGGTCAACCTGATACAGCAATCGGCAATCGACCTTTCGTTGTGTATTGATGAGCCTGAGGTTGGTTTGGAAACCTTGGTTGTTGAACTACGAAAAAAGTTTGACGTTCTATACAATACCGGCTTGATTTTGGCAACCATCCGGTTTTATGATGAAGATGCGCTGATTAAAATGAAAAATAACCGTCAATTGTTTTTGGAACAAAAAAGCCGCCGAACAGCCCGTTTGGTTCTGAAATAAAGAATCGGGTCGCCCTTCGAAACGGTATTTTCCAATAAGGGTTGTTGCAATAATATTATTTTGTTTGTCGCAAACATGTATTTTATTGTAAATTTAAACATCCTAAAAAACGATCGGGTTCGGGCAAAAATCAACAACATGGTAAAAAGTAAAAAAAACAAACGACTTCCATTTCTGATCATCTTATTTGTAGTCTTGATCATTATAATATTAATTGTTGCTAAAAATAAAGGCTGGATTGGTAAAGACTTTGAGATAAAGGTAACTACAGAGCAAGTTGAAAGCAAAACCATTGTTGAGCTGATTACGGCAAACGGAAAAGTTCAGCCGGAAACGGAAGTGAAAATTAGTCCTGACGTTTCGGGTGAAATTATTCAGATGGATGTTGAGGAGGGTGATGAAATCCGGAAAGGGCAGTTATTGGTCATCATTAAGCCCGATATGTATATTCAGGCGTTGAATCGTGCCGAAGCCAGCCTGAATTCATCAAAGGCACGCTTAGCTCAGGCAGAAGCTCAGCTCATTGAAAAGGAACTTTCTTTTGATCGATCCAAAACCTTATTCGGACAAGAGGCTATTCCAAAGTCGGAATTTGAGTCGGCCCAGGCAGCTCACAAAATTGCGCTGGCTGAAGTTCGTGCGGCTGAATTTTCAGTAAAATCAGCGGAGGCATCGGTAGCCGAGGCTCAAGAGCAGTTGGTGAAGACCAAAATATATTCGCCGATGGATGGAACTATTTCCCGGTTAAACGTTGAGCAGGGCGAACGGGTCGTTGGAACCAACATGTACGCCGGAACCGAAATGATGGTGATTGCCAACCTCAATAAAATGGAAGTAAAGGTAGAGGTTAACGAAAATGATATTGTGAAGGTGGTAAAGGGAGATACGGCCTTGGTTGAGGTTGACGCTTATTTAAACCGGAAATTTAAAGGCGTTGTTACTGAAATTGCAAATTCTGCCAACACGGTCGGGGCGTCTAACGATCAGGTGACCAATTTCAACGTGAAGGTGCTTTTGTTGCAAGAGTCGTATGCTGATTTAATCGACAGCACGTCAATGAATGTTTATCCCTTTCGCCCCGGTATGTCAGCTACCGTCGATATTCAGACAGAGACCCGCAGAGGGGTAATCGCCATCCCCATTCAGGCTGTAACAACCCGGGTTGTTGAAGGTGAGAAGTCATCAGAAAAATCGGAGGCTGAAAAGGAGGAAATTGTTTTTCTTTTAAAGGATGGTTTTGCCCGCAGACAAGCCGTTGAAACCGGTATTCAGGATAATATGGATATTGAAATTTTAAATGGGATTCGTGATGGCGACGAAGTAATTACCGGGCCTTATAATATTGTCAGCCGAACGTTGAAAGATAGCGTGAAAGTGCAATCGGTTGATGAAAAGGAACTGTTTGAAACAAAAGAATAATTCCGGACTAAAAAACTCAGTTCGATTTTAAGAGCAGCAAGGACGTGTTGTATTTTTAGTTGACCTCAGCCCCTTTCTGTAACAGGATGCGGTTGAATACGATTATCTCCGATCACTTTCGACTTCCATTGGGAGCAACGGAATTTTTATAAAATGAAGAAACTTTTCAGAAGAGTTTGAATAGCAATACCAGATAAAAAAAGGAAGGCTTTCTCATTGTGAGAAAGCCTTCCTTTTTTTATTGATTGATTGAATCGGTTATCCACATTTGGAAGAACCGCAGTCAGGGCAGGTTAAGCAACCTTCCTGATAAATAACGTTATTTGATCCACATTCGCCACAAACAGTCCCTTCAGCAACCGTTCCGTCTGGAATGTATTTTTTCAGCGCGCGGGCAACGCCGGCTTTCCAGCTATTTATGGTGTCGTTGTCGAGTTGTAGGCTCGTTACCGTATCCACAACTTTATGAATTGACATGCCATGACGTAGAATTCCGGAAATCAATTTTGCATAGTTCCAGAACACCGGATTGAATTTGTACGACAAGCCTTCAATGGTGGTTTTATATCCACGTTTGTTGGTGTATTGGAAATCGTAACGTGAGTTTCCTGCATCATCGCGGCTTTTGATGATTTTGCCTTTGGTCACGGAGCGAGGTAATAAAATACCGTCCTCATCATCCTGCAGCCCGGTAAAAATTTCGTAAGGAAGATCGCCTACCAAACCAATAAATGCAACCCACTTGTCTTTGTTGTTTTGAAAGCGCACCACATCAGCTTCAAGTTCGTCAGGCCGATTGGTTGGGAAAGAGGAGAATTTTGCCTTTTTCTTATCTTCTTTCTTATTTGAAATCAGAACGCCTGAACGAGACCCGTCACGATAAACGGTAACTCCTTTGCATCCGCTTTTCCATGCTTCGAAGTAGAGTTTTCCGACCAACTCTTCTTCAGCATCCGCAGGTAAATTGATGGTTACACTAATCGAATGGTCAACCCATTTTTGAATACGGCCTTGCATGTGCACTTTACGCATCCAGTCAACATCGTTTGACGTGGCTTTGTAATAAGGCGATTTAGCGACCAATTCGTCCAGCTCTTCTTGTTCATATTGCTTGGTTGTATCGTAGCCATTAGCTTTCATCCAAGTCACAAATTTGTGATGAAAAACAATGTACTCTTCCCAGCTGTCACCTACTTCATCAACAAAGTCTACACGTACTTCCTTATCATTTGGATTAACTTTACGACGACGTTTGTATACAGGCATAAAAACCGGCTCAATTCCAGAAGTTGTTTGCGTCATCAAGCTGGTTGTTCCTGTTGGAGCAATCGTTAGCAAGGCAATGTTGCGTCGGCCATATTTTACCATGTCCGCGTAAAGCGCTTCGTCTTGTTCCCGAATGCGCTGAATCATAGGATTGTTCTTTTCACGCTCACTATCGTATATTGCAAACGATCCTCTTTCCTTCGCAATATTAACTGACGAACGATAAGCTTCAACAGCCAGCGTCTTGTGAATTTCCTCACTAAAATCAGTGGCGTCTTCGGTTCCATAACGCAACCCTAATGAGGCAAGCATGTCGCCCTCTGCTGTAATGCCAACTCCTGTTCGACGTCCTTCTTTGGCTTTTTTCTGAATTTTCTCCCAAAGTTTGAGCTCAATGTATTTGATTTCTTCGGCTTCAGGATCGGCTTTGATTTTTTCAATAATACCGTCAATTTTCTCCAGCTCCAAATCAATAATGTCATCCATCATTCGCTGAGCATAGCCAACATGTTCTTTAAACTTTTCGAAGTTGAATTTCGACTCTGGAGTAAATGGGTTTTCTACATAAGAATAAAGATTGATTGCCAATAAACGACAGCTGTCGTAGGGGCAAAGAGGTATTTCGCCACATGGATTTGTCGAAACCGTTTTGTAGCCTAAATCTGCATAGCAATCAGGAACTGATTCGCGCGTAATAGTATCCCAGAAAAGAATACCCGGCTCGGCAGATTTCCAGGCGTTGTGTACAATCTTTTTCCAGATTTGGTTCGCATTGGTTTCTTTTACAAACACCGGATTTTCAGACTCGATTGGGTATTGCTGGCTGTAAAGTTCTCCACTTTCGATCGACTGCATAAAGTCGTCGTGAATTTTTACCGATACATTTGCGCCGGTAACTTTCCCTTGTTCCAACTTGGCATCAATAAAACTTTCAGAGTCGGGATGTTTAACAGAAACAGAAAGCATCAACGCTCCACGACGACCATCCTGAGCGACCTCTCGGGTTGAGTTTGAATAGCGCTCCATAAACGGAACGATGCCCGTTGAAGTTAAGGCTGAGTTTTTAACTGGTGAACCCTTGGGCCGAATATGTGATAAATCATGCCCAACGCCCCCACGTCGTTTCATCAGCTGTACTTGTTCCTGATCGATTTTCAGGATACCACCATAAGAGTCTGAGTCGCCCTCGTTTCCAACAACAAAGCAATTGGAAAGAGACGCAATCTGATAGTCGTTACCGATTCCCGTCATTGGACCACCTTGGGGAACGATATGTTTAAAATCTTTCAGAAGCTCGTAAACCTGTTTTTCAGACATCGGGTTTTCATACTTCTTTTCGATTCTGGCAATTTCTTTTGCCAGGCGCATATGCATTTCGTCTGGATTCTTTTCATAGATATTACCGAAAGAATCTTTCAACGCATATTTGTTAATCCATACCCGGGCTGCTAAATCATCTCCGTTGAAATAATTCAATGTTGCCTGGTATGCTTCCTCTTGGGAAAAAATTTTCTTGCCCGTTTTGGGCTCAACTGCCACATTTTTGAAAGCCATACACCAAAAATTAAAATACTGTTTTTGTTAACTGATTGTAAACTTGGTTACAAGTTAAATCCCTTTACGCTGTTTTTGCTCCATGCAATATAACATTGAAATGAAGAAAATGGAAGACTTTTTATTTAATGAGGCTTTAAAGTTATCAACCAAAATGTGTTAGTTGACTAATAATCAACATTTAATGTTTTTGATAATTAAGAAAAGTTTACCAAAACGGAAGACAAATGTAAAAAGGGGAGCTAAAAGTTATCCAAATGTAAACGATTGGCATTCAAAACAACATGGTACGATTTGACTTGAAAATAGTTTCAAAAATTAAAATATGTTGAAAACTTTTTCCAGAACCACTTGTGTTGCTCCCAGGTTTTTATTCATAAACTCCTGGGACTTTTTTGCAATTTCCTGACGCAATTTTTCATCTTTTAGTAGCTGATTTAAAAGCTGGGTCAGCTCGTCCGATTCGCTTATTGAGAATGCTGCTCCAACCTTCCTCAGGTTGACGGCTTCCTGAAACTTCAGGTAATTGGGCCCAAAAATTACGGGGATGTTGTAAATGGCGGCTTCAAGCGTATTGTGAATGCCCACTCCAAATCCTCCGCCAATGTACGCAATGTCAGCATAGCGATAAATGCTGGACAGGATGCCAATAGTGTCGATTATTAGAATGCGTACGTTGCTCAGATCCTGTTCGCCGGCTTGTGTGTATCGGATAGCTTCTTCCGGGCACAGCTCCAATAGTCTTTTAATGTTACTTTCTTTGACTTCGTGGGGGGCAAAAATAATCTTTGTATTGTCGTCTTGTTTGACGAATTCCATTAGCCGTTCTTCATCGGGTGCCCAGCTGCTCCCGGCAACAATTAGTTTCTGTTGGTTTTTGAATTTCTCGATTAGTGGAAGCGTTTTACTGTTCGATGCGATTTCGGAAACCCGGTCGAATCGGGTATCTCCGGTAATCGTGTAATTTTCTATCCCAACACCGGCAAGCAGCTTTGCCGAGGCTTCGGTTTGCACAAAGAAATGACTGATCTTGTTCAGTGTTTTCCGATACCACTTCGCCCCGATACCATTTTTAAAGAAAAGCTGTTCTTTGCGAAAGATAGCCGAAACCAAATAAAGTGGAATGTTTTGTTGGTGGAGGAGCCGAATGTAGTTGTACCAAAATTCATATTTAATAAAGAATACCTTTTCGGGCTTCACCATCTGAATGAACCTGCGGGCATTTTTGGGTGTGTCTATCGGGAGGTAGCAGATGTAGTCAGCCTGCTCATAATTCTTTCTTATTTCGTATCCGCTGGGCGAAAAAAAGCTCAGTAGTATCTGGTAGCCGGGATGCTGTTTTTTGATTTGCTCAATTAGTGGCCGTCCCTGTTCAAACTCCCCCAGTGAAGCACAGTGAACCCAAATGATGGGTTTGCTGTGATCAAGCTCTTCGTTTAGGTATGGAAAAGTCGTTTTCTGACCGTTAAGGAGCAGGCGGGCCTTTTCGTTGAACAAGGCTGAAACCCTCACGGCCAGTATATAAAAACGAATACCAAGATGATACAGAAAATCCATAGTTTGACTGACTTAATTCGGTAGTAAAAGTAGTGAAATGTTTATGTATTGAATTGCTTATGTCTGGTTTTGCAGATACCCTACATCTTTTTTCAGGTTTGGCTCAAACGAGGCTTCAACCGCAAGTTCGTCGCACCGTTCATTTTCGGGAATATTGGCATGTCCTTTCACCCACTTGAAGCTGACTTGGTGTAGCTGATAAACTTTCAGGAAGCGAGTCCACAAATCGACATTCTTCTTGCCCTTGAAACGCTTCTTCACCCAGCTCCACAGCCATTTTTTTTCAACTGCATCCACCACATATTTGGAGTCGGAGTAAATGGTCACCTGACAATTGGAAAACTTCAAAGCTTCAAGAGCTACAATGACGGCAAGTAGCTCCATCCGGTTGTTGGTTGTCAGCTCAAAGCCTTCCGAAATTTCTTTGCGATGCTGTCCGGCCAGCATCACAACTCCGTAACCGCCCGGCCCGGGATTACCTCTGGCCGCACCATCAGTGTATATTGTAACGCGTGGTGAGTTTGTCATGATTCAGTTATTTGGGGCAAATATACAAATAGAAAAGGGTGACCCTACTTTCTGGTCACCCTCAATTTATATGGTACTACAATTTTTATTGAATGATGGTCATTTCTTCGATCAGGTTGGTGGCACCGGCGAACTTGTCGATTGTCCAAAGAACAAAGCGAATGTCAACATTAATACACTTCTGGAGCTCCGGTTCAAAAGCCAGATCGCCACTCATGGCTTCCCAGTTTCCATCAAAGGCGACACCAATCAACTCTCCACGGGCATTCATCACCGGGCTTCCTGAGTTACCTCCGGTGATGTCGTTGTTCGTGATAAAGCAGGTATGGAGTGTGCCATCCTCATCGGCATAACGCCCATAATCTTTTGCATAATACAGTTCCTTCAGCTTCTCGGGAACATCGAACTCATCATCACCGGGGATTTCCTTTTCAATATATCCCTTCAAAGTGGTGTAGTAACTGTATTGAACTCCGTCGCGAGGAACATAATCGCCAACAGTTCCATAGCTTAAACGCAGGGTTGAATTGGCATCCGGATAAAACTTTTTGTCCTTGTACATCTCCATTAATCCGGCAACAAACAAGCGTCTTCCGGTTAACAGGTCATCTGCTGTCATGTTCATCTTTGCCCCGATAATGGACATCATGTCAAACACTTCCAACGAAGCCTGAAAGGCGTTGTCTTTTTTCAATGTTCTGAGCTTCGGGTTGTCCAGAAATTCTTCCAGCTGGCTTCTGTCGGCAAAAATGGTTTTGTCGAACATCTCAGAAACAAATTCCTGATAATCGCCTTTATATTTCGAATGAATTTTATCGAGGAACGGAGGTCGGTAGGCCTGAGTCACATTGTTATTGTAGACCTTTAGTAATTTAGCCGTAATTTTCTCATCGGTTCTGGCATCATAATCCTTGTAAAACTCATCGAGCTCCGAGCGGATTTGTTGTACATTTGCTTCGATCCGGTTTGTATTATCGCTCTTAAGAGCTTGGTAAAGCCCTTTGGCTCCATAGCTGAAGAAAAAGATCTCCGGACCTCTCACCATGGTTTCCACCAGGTACTCATAGGCTTTTTCATCTTGTGTATCTTCATAACTGCGTTCAATCAAGTCCAAGGCTTTGCCGTATTTTTCTTTACGTTCGTCGTTGGCATTTACCCAGTTTGTGAATTCCTTTTCAATCGCCTGTTTATTTTCAATAACATCTAATGCTTTCAATCCTTTGTTTTGCCCAATGCTGTATTTGTAGTAGTTCGAGCTGCGGGCATATTTTGATGCATATTGAATATTTGCTTTCTGACTGGTGTTCATGTAACCATTCAAAATCTCCAGCTTTTCGCCACGGGCATCAATGCGAGCCTGGTTGGTTCCGTTCATGGTGTATTGAATACCAAATGAAGATTTGTAACGGTTAGTGCTTCCCGGATAGCCCATCACCATGGCGAAATCGCCTTCTTCATATCCTTTCAATGAGATTTTCAGGTGGTATTTTGGTTGATAGGGAATATTATCTTCCGAATAGCTGGCCGGCTTTCCATCCGGTCCGCAGTACACTCTAAACATGCTAAAGTCGCCCGTATGGCGAGGCCACATCCAGTTGTCGGTGTCGCCACCAAACTTACCGATCGATTTTGGTGGAGCTCCTACCAGGCGGACGTCGCGAAAAGTTTCGTATACAAATAAATAGTATCGGTTTCCTTTAAATAGGGCCTGAACTTTTGCATCATAGTGGGTATCTTCAATGGCATCTTTCTGGATGATGAACGAATTCTTCTGGATTTGTGCATTGCGCTCATCAAAGTCCATATCGTCGGTTACATTAACAAGAACCGAATCGGTTACATCTTCAACCCGAACTAAAAAAGAAGCTGTTTTACCCGGGTTCGGCAGCTCCTCTTCCTTGGTTTTTGCCCAAAAGCCATCGCGCAGGTAATCGTGTTCAACAGAGCTGTGCTCCTGAATTTCTCCAAATCCGCAATGATGATTGGTCAGCAACAGCCCCTCTGACGAGATAATCTCTCCGGTGCAGGAACCATGATCCAATGCAACTACGGCATCTTTTAAACTTGATTTATTGATTGAATAAATATCTTCAGCGCTTAACTCCAATCCCAACTTGTGCATATCGCCAATATTCAGTTTCTGAATAAGCGATGGCAACCACATTCCTTCGTCGGCTATTGCTGCATGCTGAAAAAGCAGGCAAAGACCAAGAAGTACAACATTAATCCTCTTCATTCGATATCAGTTAATTCAAAATTATAAGTCCACAAATAAAAAGCCACAAATATACTGATCTGTTGTTTACAGCAAATGATTTTTTCAGCCGATGTGATTTTTATTCAAGCAATAGGTTGGCGAACGGCCGTTTTCATTACATAAACGCGCCTACTTTTATTGAATTGAAATTAGCTTGACCACAAGCCGCCGAATTGTGTTGTTTCCGATGGCTCCTAATTTTCAGGTGGTCGCTTGATTTTCGCCGGGTGTAAATTTCTCTATCTTTGCAGTGATTTTTTTTGAACTGAATATTCGAAGCAATCGGAATATTGCTTGACAACATTGAAATAATAAACGAATGAATGCCAAAAAAGTAAGGGTGCGCTTTGCCCCAAGTCCAACCGGCCCGCTTCATATGGGCGGTGTCCGAACTGCTTTATTTAATTACTTATTTGCGAAAAAGCATGGTGGCGATTTTTTGCTGCGGATTGAAGATACCGATCAAACCCGTTATGTGCCGGGAGCCGAAGATTACATTTTAGAAGCCCTGCAATGGTGTGGGTTAAATCCGGTGGAAGGCCCTGGAATTGGAGGCGAGTTTGGCCCCTATCGCCAGAGCGAGCGAAAAGCCATGTACCGTCAGTATGCAGAACAATTGGTAGAAAGCGGACATGCTTACTATGCCTTTGATACGTCGGAGGATTTAAGCCGGCTGAGGACCGAAGCAGAAGCTAAAAAGGAGGTTTTTTCGTACGACTTGCATACGCGTGGTCAGTTGAACAATTCCCTGACTTTATCAGCCGAAAAAGTACAGCAACAGATTGCTTCGGGAGAACCGTACATCATTCGGTTTAAAATGCCTGAAAATACCGATGTTGTTGAAAAAGACCTGATTCGTGGTGAGGTTAAATTCAATACCAATCAGCTGGACGACAAAGTATTGTTTAAAGCCGATGGTATGCCGACTTATCATTTGGCTAACGTGGTCGACGACCATTTGATGCAGATTACTCATGTGATTCGTGGTGAGGAGTGGTTGCCTTCAATGCCCCTACACATTTTGTTGTACGAAGCATTTGGCTGGGGCGAAAACCGTCCGCAGTTTGCGCACTTGCCATTAATTCTGAAACCTACCGGAAAAGGGAAATTGAGCAAGCGCGACGGCGACAAGATGGGGTTCCCGGTATTTCCTTTGCAATGGACCGATCCGAAGTCGGGTGATGTTGCACGTGGTTACCGTGAGGATGGTTATTTCCCTGAAGCCTTTGTGAATTTGCTGGCCTTGCTGGGTTGGAATGCCGGAACGGAGCAGGAATTTTTCAGCATGGATGAATTGATTCAGGAATTTAGCCTGGAGCGGGTGGTAAAAGCCGGCGCTCGTTTTGATCCGGAGAAAGCCAAATGGTTCAACCGACACTATTTTCAGCAAAAAGATGATGCGGAATTGGCTGAAGCATTCAAACCTATGTTGAAAGAAAAAGGCGTTGAAGTGTCCAATGAAACTATTTTAAAAGTGGTTGGCTTGGTGAAAGAGCGTTGTGAATTTGTTGCCGACCTGTGGGAGCAGGGAAACTACTTTTTTGTAGCTCCGGAAAGCTATGACGAGAAAACAGTAAAGAAAAAATGGAAAGCCGACACACCCGGGAAGTTGCAGGAAATTATTCAGCTTTTTAAAGACGTTGAAGTATGGGAAGCCGATTCAATTAAAGAGCAGTTCTCTGACTTTATGAACGATAAAGGCTGGGGATTTGGCATGGTGATGGTACCTGTTCGGTTGGCTTTAGTGGGCACCAGTGCCGGAGCCGACCTGTTTGATATTTGCGAAATTATTGGAAAAAACGAAACCATCCAGCGAATTGAACGAGCTATTGAAACGCTCTAACGCAAGCTAGCTGACGATAAAAGAAAAGTAAAACCCGGGATGGCGATCCCGGGTTTTGATTATCGAAAAGTTCAGTTATGCACTTTTCACTTTTAGCAACTCTTTACGCTTTTCACTCCATTTATGACAAGCAGCATAGGTTGCTTCGGCATAAGCCGGGATCTCTTCAAAATCAGTTAGCAAACGGTCTTCAATTAAGTCGTGAAGATCGCTGGCTTTTTGGCTGGCCCGAAACTTCAGTTTATTGACCAGCCTTTCCAGTTCGGCAATTTCCTCGGGACTCATAGGCATTGGTTTTATTTTTCGTCGGAACTAATTGTTTTTATCGAAGCAATTTTATTCCAGTCGTAGTAGGTGTTGCATATTTTTCCGTCGGTCGATTCCGACACCCAAACCACAGACTCTTCCAGAAAAATGGTCGCGTTCTCATAAATCACGCCTTCATTAATCTGCAGTTTGACTCCTTTTCGTTGCTTGCGCGACAATGTTCCGTGTAAAGGCATGGTGGCATATTCCAATACTTTTTCCCAAGTTTGTTTCAATTCCATATCAATCATTTTTGGCAGTTTACAATCGCGCATTGCATACCAAAAATGATGCAAAAAGAGTAAGTTACTGAAAACGAGTTAGCCGATTTCGATAATCGCACGAAAATGTAGGATTCAAAATACAAAATCGACAAAAATGTGGGAATCGATAAACCGACTTGCAGGACAAAATGGATAAAGGAAGTGTCCTGTATTTGTTCTGACTCCCCCTTCAGCTGATTACTGCTATCTCACCCTTTTGGCTCTTGGTTCTTTATTCTTGGATCTAAAATCTACTAGCTAACGTCTTGTTCTCTTTGCTTATGTTGGGGCGTTGCCCCAAACCCCAATTACTTTTTTGTCTCTTAAGAAACATCACTTTCTGTTTCTTTCTCATATAGCATTTTTTTAATGTGGTAACTTGATACCAAAAAGTATTCAAAAAAAATCTAGTCAAAGTTATCCTTCTCCGCGCGTCAGGATTTTTTCTTTCCGGCGCACTGCCCGGGATACCCGCCAAAAATCCTTCCCTCCACCGCTGGCCCGGGCTACTTTGACAGGCCATCACCTTTTCACCTGTCGGTGAAGCGGGGGACTTGGCTGACCCAAGCTATAAGCTCGTCTTCCTGAACTCGTTTCAGGATTTGCTGGCGACTTGCTCCATGCGATTTCTATTCCTCTTTTCTTTACCCTGAAAGGGTTATACAACAATAGCCCCAGGCAACGCCTGGGGGAAAATGCATTCGCATTTGAAATGGCGCAATCAAGCGGTGTTGAATGGTGGTAAACCTTTCATCCGCCATAATGGAAAATGTTTTTGAAATGTGTTAATGGGTTGTTTTGTTTTTTACCCCTAAATCCCCTGGAGGAGACTTTATGGCCTGCTGGAATCCAATTGCATGGGGCTTTATAGCTATCGGAATTTATGCAAATTGGTTGGGGCGTTGCCCCAAACCCCAGTTCCTTTTCTCCTTCGATGAGAAAAGTAACCAAAAGAATCAAGGCTGACGATGCTTTTGAACGAAAACTACGGGTCAGTCACTGCCCGAAAACCAAACTCCTCCTTTCAGTCGTCAAACAGGGTTTTCTTAGCGAGTGCCTTCGCTGTTTCCTTTCCTTGTTTTCTAGTTCAAAACCCTCGTAGGCCAAACGTTTCACCTATCGGTGAAGTTGGGGACTTGATTGTCCCATGCTATAGCTCGCCATCCTGAACGTGTTTCAGGATCTGTTAGCGAATTGCTCCAATACAAGCTAAAAGCTCCGAACCATTTCTCCTCCTTTTGAAGGAGGAGTCTCCAAGCATAGCGCGGGGGAGGTGGTTATTGATGAGGCAGACTCAGGGAAAAGTGCGAATTGCAGCACACCACCAACCACGAAGTACCAAAAAACCAACAGTCGGGGCTTCCGCAGAAGTGAAATCCGCAATGCTTATGATTGAATAACAGCAGGGTCATATCTGTGGCCAGTCAGGTCAAGCAGTTCGTTAACTATTCATTACAAATACTGAAATCGACCTTTTGCTCATTTATTTTATGCAATACTATTGTTTATTTAGTTCAATAGCGTTATCTTGGTTCACGATTCAGGTTCAGCACCCCATAATCAACAGTACAGGAGAGGAATACCAGTAACAACCGAAGAACCGGGACAGGGCTGTGCAGAATCACCGGTTAACAGCTACCGGAAAAGAGAAAGCTATCGACAAACAAGTCGGCACTGCCGGGCAAAAAATAAAAACAGATCTACTCAACCATTACTG
>NZ_JBSQYS010000030.1:0-58305 GCF_055140945.1 Sunxiuqinia sp. | reverse complement strand
CGGGACCGCTTCATTTTTGGAGCGGTCTTTTTATGGTCCCAATCGACCGCTCCGCAACGTTCAGGGAACAGGAAACAATCATCGTGGACAAGGAAATAGCGACAATGGACTAATCCAGCATCATCAGGGACAAGGAAATGGAAACCGTAGACTGCTCCACAATGCCCGTGGACAAGTCCATGATATTGATGGACTGCTCCACGCGTATTGTGGACAAGGAAATAAGGCCTGTGGACTAGCCCATCATTCCTGTAGACAAGCCCATGGTTTGCGTGGACAGATCGCCAAACCGCCAAAAACCCTATAACCAGAGGCTTTTAGAATATTTAACACTGGGCGTTCCGGTTTGCAAGCGGAACAAATCGACCTGAAACCCAGAGAAAAACGAAGACAACTGTGGTGTTTCTTCCTTTAAATATCAAAAACTCTCCCCTCAGCCCGCTGCGCGGTCTTTTCCCATCTCTTCCTGAAGAGAGGGGACGAGTCAGAGCAATCCGTAGGATTGGGATCGACTCAGGGGTGAGTTAAAACTCATACACATCAAATAACATGCTTTTCGGGATTTGAGATCCCGAAACCGAAAAGCTGAGGATTGCAAATCCATTAGCAACACGGATCGGATTGCAAATCCGATCCAGCAAGATTCGTGCGGTAGCCGGGGCTTGTGGCAATTCCCCGTGCTGCAACAAAATACATCTCTACATTTGAGGCGAAATAACACCGGGAATAAGGGTTTAGCACCATGGAATGATTATGCTGCCACTTGGAATTATATAAATTCTCTAAGGAACAGGGATAATTCCATAGAGAATTTCTATTATTCCAAAGGGAATTGTCTCTCGGAGCTATGGAATAGCTTTAAAGCAACGTGGAATCATAGATATTCCATTTGGAAGCAAGGCAATTCTATAGAGAAGTTCTATTATTCCTTATGGAATTATCCTTCGGAACGACATCCATGGTTTGCATGGACAGATCGCCAAACCGCCAAAAACCTTATAACCAGAGGATTTTAGAATATTTAACACTGGGCGTTCCGGTTTGCAAGCGGAACAAATCGACCTGAAACACCAGAGAAAAACGAAGACAACTGTAGTGTTTCTTCCTTTAAATATCAAAAACTCTCCCCTCAGCCCGCTGCGCGGTCTTTTCCCCTCTCTTCCTGAAGAGAGGGGACGAGTCAGAGCAATCCGTAGGATTGGGATCGACTCGGGGGTGAGTTAAAACTCATACACATCAAACCACATGCTTTTCGGGATTTGAGATCCCGAAACCGAAAAGCTGAGGATTGCAAATCCAATCCAGCAAGGTTTTGTTTCCTATGATTTAGCGAACCGCCCAGTACGAGACCCGTACGCTGGGTGGTGTGAGGGGTTATCCACTAGGCTTTTAGCCTAGCGGCTTCCCACTCGATTGTATGCAGTTATTCTATTGAATTCTGTCCTAAATAATTTAATAAAGCATTAATTCGTCTTGTTTTTCGTGCTTTACTTTTTGTTCCAGCATTCATTGAAATCTGATATTCTGTTGTGAATGGATTTTCACTCTTATTTCTTAACTCGGTATAGAATGTGCCCAGTTTTTTTGCTAAATCTGTAATTTGCAGATTATTTGTTTGAATTACCCATGCAAGTCCAAATATACCATATAGGTGACTCACTCCATAAATACGATATTTTTCATAATCAAGATTAAAACTTTCCATTATATCTGTAATCGCATTAAATTGTTGCTCAATATTAGCTTTATCAAATGGATTTCGAATAGAATACTTTTCAAATAGTTCATCAACTAATTCGGTTCTATCACTTGCATAAATTTGGTTCTCTAATAAAACAAATAATAATTCAGAGATAAATTCATGATGTTCTAATCTATTTTTTTCAAGTTTACTTAAAATATTATCCCAAAATTTTAATTCAGAACATTCTCTAACTAAATTATAAAATTCAGTACTATGGAATTTTGCATTTCTTAATTCTTGAGCGGTTAAAGGTTCTCCATTTCTATTTAATCGGTCAAAAATATTATTAACAATACCAATCTGGTCTGTATCTACATACTCAATTGTTAACTCATATTTCCAGAAAGATTTTTTCCAACCATCAATTTCAGGATTTTCCAAGTCCTTGAAAAATAATCCGTTTAATTTCTCATTGCCAAAGGAATCACTACTGAAATCATCTGGAAGTGGAATTTCATTATTAATAAACGAAATTATTGTAGTTAGTCTTTGTTTTCCATCAATTACATCATAAATGGTTTTACCAGTATCAACATCAATGTGTTGATGTAAAAAAATAGGCGGCATTGGAAAATTCTTCATAATTGTATCAATTAGGAAGGACTTTTTAGTAGCTGCCCACACATTGGAAGGTCTCTGATAATCTGGGTTAAAATTATATTTGTCCAATTGACAATTTTCCCAAAATGTTGCAATATTTATATTATTACTATTTCTTTCTAATATTTTCATAGCTATTCACTTAAAGTTTTTGAATCATTATAAAAAATTACATTTTTAAAAAGTGTTGTCATAACTGCATTTAGGACTCTTGGAGGGTTAGGATTAATAACCTTAACATTACTAATCTCAGAAGATATATTTGTCAATAAAGTATCTACTTCTAATCTATCAACGTGCCAATAGGACATTCCGCAAAAAATTAATTCATCCTCTTTCGTTAGTTTTTTTGCTTGTTCTATTGCCTTCTCTCTTATAACTGAAGCCCATTTAAAATCTAATCTACTTGAATCACCGGCAGGTGGGATAATTGCATTTATTTTATTTAGTGCATCTAAATCCTGATATTTTATTGAAAACTCTGAAATATTACCATCATTTGAATCTGAGTCATAATCAATTTTAAAATCATCCACAACCTTTCTTACTTTATGACAGAAACTTATAGAGCCATGAGGTTTATAAATGTTAAATTTACTGTCAGTATCTCCAAAACCTACAATATCAAACGGAATATTTAACTTTTGCAATATTCGCTCTAACCAAATGTCGTAATTATATGTAATTATATGAACCTTAGAAATAGACGCACTATTATTTAACTTGCTAAAATACGATGACCAACCCCAATCTTCAAGATTAATGTTAGGCACATCTATTTGCTTGTCATAATTAACAAACAAAGCATAGAGAAATGCCGCTAGTTCTTTGTAGGCTTTTATGTAAATATTCGAATCATTGCGGTTGTTTTTCTGAAGAATATTGGCGCAAGTAATGATATCCTCAATTAATTCAATAGTTTGTTTTGCATCAGCATTAGGTCTTGCTCCTAAATTCCAAAGATTCGGACAATACTTAAAAGATAGAAATCCTGAATTGTTATTCCCTGGCCATGGAACTTTTTCTCCATTTTTAAAAAGATTTCTTGAATCAATTAAATTTATCTTGTCGATACTAAATAAGAAATCAAGTGTAAATCCATTTCCCAGTATTATATAAATATTCTTCATTTAAATATATTTTTATTCATTCTTTCTAATGACGCCCAACGTATTAGTATTTTATCCAATGTTCTTAACGAACGATGTTAAAAGTAGGAATAATCTTCGATTTGATCAGCAGTTTTTTAAAAGAGCTGATGAATAGTGGATAAAATTAAGTTGGACTGTTCCCCGCGCCGCTATGGGCCTGTTATGACTAAGGGTCGTGTTTTTAAATATCAATTGAGTGGTGATGTTGTTGCTTTGAACTGATTTTTTTCTCATTTCGCTTTTGTTTTGTTTGCTTGCGGGCATAACTTTCCCGTTGCCGTTTTCCTTCCAGTTCTGACAGGTACTGAGGCTTGTCGATCAGGGACAGGCATTGCTCTTTTTTAGCTCGTGCGTTTGCCGAAGCCAAAACTCCGAAGTACCTGATTTTGTAAAAACCCAAAGGAAGTACATGAAGTAGGAACCGTTTGACAAAGGTTTCATAAACGCGCACGGCACTCAGAAACAACAAACACAAAAAAAGACCATCCTTTCGGACAGTCTTTCTGATTTTTGGTTTTCTTCCCAGTCATGCGTCAGCATCCGCCTTGCACGCGCTTTTTCTTTTTATTTTTAATTACCGGAGGTGCTGCTGCCGGTGCATCCAATTCGGTGGCAGCTGGCGCGATGTCACCACCACCTCCGCCAAGAGCCGAGCTTGCAGCTTTCCGAAAATCGTATTTTGCGATCTCTTCATTCGGGCTGGTTGAAGCGGGTTTTTCAGGATTCATAATCGTCTCCACCCAGTAGTTCAAACCTCCCTGTAGCACATAGTTATTTTTGTACCCCAATTGGCGGGTAATCATCCAGGCTTCGTTAGCGTCAGTCGATCCGTTGGAATAAAACACATTCAACTTCACATCCTGATTAATGTAATATTCGTAATCTTCGGAGAGCAAGTTTTCCAACGGAACATTAATCGCTCCCGGCAGGCTAAACTTCTCGAATTCAGCTTTACTTCTTACATCAATCAGCTGTAACGAAGGATCTTTCTGAATCAACATATCAGCCACCTGGTCGGGATGAATAAATTGTAAATTTTCCCGAACTTCGTTGAGAAGTTGCCCGGCGGTTAATTTATAGGCTTTGGTGGTATTTGGCGGAACTGCTGCGATGATCAGTCCCAACGGTAAAATAACACTTGCTAATATTAGTCTTGGTTTCATCGTTTTATTTTTTTTTAATGTTCAACAATTGAATGATGGAAGCTTAGTGCTGATTGATTTCGTAATCATCACGGGCAAATTTTTTCTCAGCCCATTCTCCAACCCAAAACATACCGATTGCCACAATAGCAATTAAAAATGCCAATAGTCCGCGTGACATATTCAGCCAGTCGCTTAACAACGGGCTTCCCATATATTTCGCTTTAAAGAAGCCTTCCCACAATGGGTAACCTTCCATAAAAATGACAATACCAATCAGGATTCCTCCAATAAAAGCTAATGCATCAAGCTTACCAATGGCAGCCGCACAAAAGGAAGTTCCCGGGCAATAGCCACCCAAAATAAAGCCGGCACCCATAATTACTCCTCCACCAATAGCCGACCAAAGAAATGTTGGGTTAATATAGATGAAGCTGAGATCGATCCATCCAAAAAGGCTTAAAAACAAGAGGCCTATTCCTGCAGTAATAGCAGCGGTAAAAAACACTTTAAGCACAGTTGTGTCGTAGCCATAAAACATACCGGCCAAGCGGCGGCTGGATGAAAACCCATTGGCTTCGAGCACAAAGCCAAAGCCGATGCCAATCAAAAAGGCGATGAGTAAATTGGTATTGGGTGATATTATTTCGTTTACAATTAATGGTCCCATAATAGATTGAATTATTGCGTAATTGAATGAATGAATGGTTGAATTAAAGCCAAAGTTTTCGAACAAAATAGGCCATGCCAAAAGCGGTTCCAAAAATCGCTGCCATGGTAATGAAACCTCCGGCCGAAAGCACCGCCATTCCGGTGAGCGCCGATCCACTGGTACAACCACGCCCCAGTTGCGAACCAAACCCAAACAGAATTCCGCCAAACACGGCGAAAATGATCCTCACTTTGCTGGTCACATTGGGGCCTTTTTCAACTTTAAATTTCAAACGGCCTGCCACAGCTCCGGAAAGGAACCCTCCAACCAGTACCCCCAGCATCTCAAACACCAACCACGACTTCAACGGATGCGCATGTCCGCCCAGGTACTCTTGGTAAAAAGCCGTATTGGCCGTATGCGAAGGAGCAATAGCATTGATCCCTGCAACCAATGCAGCTTTTGGTGCACCACTTGCGCCTAAACCACGCCCCGACACCCAAAAGGCAACAATCAAAACCAATCCCAGCAAAACTCCACCGAGGTATGGATTCATGTATTTTTTAGCTTCTTTCATATCTGTATAAGTTTTATAGTTTTTTTAATTGTCATTTCTGAACTTGTTTCAAAATCTGTTTGCAATGAGATCCTGAAACCAGTTCAGGATGGCTCCCACTTTATGCTAGTAAAGCCAGCGGCTCATTTGTCCGGCATAGGAAATAATAAAACGAAGCATTAAACTTCCGAATAAAACCAAGACTACCGGGATATAAACCGGAATTTTCTTGTGGCGCAGCTCCATCAGCTCCAAAATCGCGGGGACGATCATTCCCAATACCACCACAAAAATCCAGAACGGTGCAGTGTAAGCTCCTCCCAAAAACATATCTGCAGCGTCAATTTGCACTTGCGTGCTGGCTCTGAACCCCATAAACATATGGATGATCAGAAACAATTCAATAACGATAAGCATGATATCTATTTTGGCAAAAACCACTTTCTCTTTCTTGCTTTGGGCAAACAAAATAATGGCAGCCGCACCTGCCGACAAACCGGAGGTCAGAAATAATGGCCCCAAAATAGAAGTATTCCAGAGTGGCCGGGCATTAAACGCAGAAAACAAAATACCGGTGTAAATTCCAAGGATAACGGAAAGAACAATGGTCACCCAGGCCAGCCCGACTTTATTCTTTAAAAAGAATGCATTCAGGTCTCTCAGAATGACATTTTTCCATTCCCACCCGGGGAAGTATTCCTGAATATGAATGGCGACCCAAATAATTGAAATCGGAGTAATAGCCATCAATGTCCATGCTCCCCACGACATAGGAGATTCCAATTTTATGGTTGTGTATAGTTGCCAGAAAAACAGTTTGTGACGTAAATCGAGAAACAATGCACCCAACCCGATCATTAAAATAAACGGAACAATAATAGGGGCACGACGAACAGCTCCACGATATTCGTTTTCTTTACCAAGAATAACATAAAGGGAAGCAAAAAACAGAATTCCTGCAGCTAATCCTCCCAGAAAAAGATAAAGCGGAATTTGCCAGTGCCATATTTCCAAATATGGATCAACGTTCGGGTTCAAGCGTCCGCTGGTAATAAGTTCTTCTCTCATCTTCTTACAATTTTAAATCAAATAATACACCTGAGGTTTGGTTCCGGCCTGCGGTATCAGGGTTTTAAACTTTCTTTTCTTCAACACTTTGGAGACTTCACTATTTGCGTCATCCAGATCGCCAAAATACATACATTTGGTAGGACACACCGATACACAAGCAGGTTGCAGTCCATCCTGAATCCGATGATCACAAAACGTACATTTGTCGACATATCCATCGGGGTGTCCATATCGCGCATCGTAGGGGCAACTGGTAATACAGGCACCACATCCAATACATTCGTGCGGAGTAACCTTGACGATCCCACCTTCGACATAATGGCTTGCTCCGGTTGGGCAACAACGAACACAAGGCGAATTGTCGCAGTGATTGCAGCGCTCAGAACGGATTTCGATCTCCAACTGTGGATAGGTTCCATCTGTTACCTCCACTATCCAATCGCGGCAATAACCAATCGGAACATTATTTTCCGTTTGACAGGCTACCACGCAATCGGCACATCCTACACATTTTTTTGTATCAACTGCCATCGCATATCTCATGATGTCACCTCACTTTCTTTTTCAAAACGGAAGGTTACGAAGTTGCCGCGCATGCCGGTTCCCCCCATTATCGGATCAACCAGCACCCGGGTAATCAACTGCGAGTCGCTTGCTCCCTTACCAAAAGCCCGACTTAATTTTTTATTGTTATGCCCAAAACCATGAACCATATACACTGAATCGAAACGAATGCGCTCTGTCACTCTCACTTTTATTGGAAAATCAGAAACAACACCATCCTGATTTTGCAAATAAATTGGCTGACCACTTTTCAGTCCCCATTCTTTAGCAACCTTAGGATTCACCCAAACCACATTTTCATCCATTAAATCAGTCAGGTTCGGATTGTTAGATGTTCGACTGAATGTATGCTGCGGTGCCCGGCCATAATTCAAATGATAAAAGCCGGCTGGCGGTTCCATGTGAGATGTGTATTTCGGCATAGGATCAAACCCCTCTTCAGCCAATGCAGTCGAATACAACTCGATTTTACCGGTATTGGTAAAGAAGTCAATATCCTGGCCTTTCTGATAATACAAAGGACCAAATTCTCGCGGTAGATTTTTCACGCCGATACGCTTCATCTCTTCCAGCGAAGATCCAATTTGCTTCAGTTCCCAATCCAGTTTGTCTTCAAATTTCTCCCAGGCAAAATAGTCGCCCAGTCCCATTTTATTGGCCAATTCTTTTGCAATCCAATAAGCCGGTTTAGTATTGTATTTTGGTTCTGCAGCAGGCATCCTCAATGCAATATTAGGCTCCCTCCCCTGTATCACCCGCAAATCATCCCAACGCTCTAAATAGGTGCATTCTGGCAGGACTACATCGGCATAACCTGTTATTTCCATTGGCATGGTATCGACCGTCACCATAAAATCCAAGTTTTGGATAGCTTCCAATGTCTTTTTCGGATCAGGTAGAGTCATGATCAGGTTTGTTCCATTCACAATCCAGGCCTTAATATGGCAATCCAAGTCAGCTGAAGGGATAGTGGCATCGCAAACTCCCGATGCAAGCGCCAGGTCTGCCAGCTTATACTTACCGCCCATCGCATCTCGCCAAGTGCGGGTAGGTTTAGGAAACTGAGGATGAGGATATGCTGGAACTGACGCTTTTTCAGGCACATAAAAACCACCGCGCCGCCCCCAGGAACCAAGTAATGCATTTAAAATTGCCACAGCACGTAAACGCTGGGTATCATCGCCATACCACGTCACATGACGCCCGGGGTGAATGATTACTGATGGAGCGGCATTCGCCATTTCCCTTGCCGTTTCGCGAATTACGTGCGGTTTGATAGTTGTAATTCCATAAGCCCATTCGGGCGTATAATTTTTAACATGAGCCTTTAACTGCTCAAATCCATAAGTGTACTTTTCAACGTAGTTTTTGTCGTACCATTCATTTTCTATAATTTCATGAATCCAGGTTAACAACAAAGCGATATCGGTTGAAGGTTTTATCGGCAACCAAAATTTTGATTTACTGGCAACAGTTGAAAAACGAGGATCAACCGTAATAATGGCGGCTCCTTTATCTATGGCATCCGACATTTCCTGAACCTGGCCATTGTGCATGTTTTCGCCCAAATGTGAGCCGATCAAGACCAAACAACGGGTGTCGCGGATATCTGTTGGTTCCGGAGAATTCAGTCCATCTCCAAACGTGGCGATAAAACCAACTTCACGAGGCCCCCGGCATTGAGCGTATGATGGAGCCGCAATATTTCCCGATCCAAAAGCTTTTAGCAAAGTGCCAAAATAGTGGCCTCCTGAACCATGTGTCAGTAAAGCCGTGCATTCTGCTCCGTGCTCATCCTTAACTTTTTGCAAGCCTTTCGCGACTACATCCAACGCCTCGTCCCAGCTGGCTTCCCGGAATGTTTGCTTTCCATCTTTGCCTGCAACCCGAATTAATGGCGACTTCAAACGATCTTCATCATGATACATTCCAACACCGCCGGTCCCGCGAGGACATAAGCGACCATTGCAATTCGGATCGTCATCATTACCAACTACTTTTTTGATATTACCTTCTTTGTCTTTATAAACCCATCCGGCGCACTTCCAAAAACAAACTTCGCAATAGGTTGGTGTCCGAAGAGTATCCAGCGGGCCAAAATCACCTAACTTGCTTTTTGAATTTATCTTTGTTGCCGAGCTTAATTGCTGAGCCCCGAAGATTAATCCGGCAGCACTTAAAGAGGATATTTTTATAAAATCACGACGTTTTTGTGCCATGTGTTTTTAATTTTATTTCCACAAACATACAAAACTCCTTATATCGAAATATGTAGAAACCTCAATATATCGACGAGCTTCGATATGTTGATTTTAAACTTGAAAAAACAACTCACACAAATTACTGAATTTCAAACGAAAGCAGAGAGATTGTCGCCTATTTAGATTTACTATAAATAAAGTGATAGCTCAATTTATATCTATTCCAAGCAGGCAGATGGGACTTTTAAAAGCATTATTTCTGATTCAAATCCTCAGGCCTGTTTAGATTTAAGAACAAATCGGGAAACTTTTGAAGCACAGACGAAACATCAACAAACCGAACGGGTATTTCCCGAATAACCTTTTGCAATTTTAAATCTCCGTGCTTGATCTTTTCTTCTAAAAACCCGCTGAGCTCTTTATTGTACAACGCCGCCATAGGTTCTACACCATTATCGTGTTTAGGAATAATTGCCTGTGCATCCTCCTTTTTGGCAAGCAGAAACTGAAAAAGCTGGCTGTTTAGGTTTGGAGTATCACAGCTAACGACAATATTCCAATCAGTTTTCGAAGCACTTAAAGCAGCGTGCAAACCTCCAATCGGCCCACAACCCGGATAAACATCAGTCACAACAGGTAACTCAAATTGATCATAGCCTGATTGATTGGCACTAATGAGCATGTGTGAACAAAGCGGCCTCAACAAATCAATGGCATATTCAATTAACCTTTTGCCCTGGTAGTCAACCAAGGCCTTATCCTGTCCCATTCTCGAACTTTTCCCTCCTGCCAATATAATGCCGGTTAGCGCCATAAATTGTTTTGAAAAATATTACTCAAAATTGTCGATTTTTTATTTGAGAAAAAATAAAAATGTTATATTTGCACCCGCTTTGGCAATCAAAGCAAACATGGTGGTTGTAGTTCAGTTGGTTAGAACGCCGGATTGTGGTTCCGGAGGTCGTGGGTTCAAATCCCATCATCCACCCAACAAAAAAACTCCGTTGGATACAGCGGAGTTTTTTTTTACTCATATACTCCCCAACTCCAGGGCAAATTCTCCAGCAACAAATTAAATCCAAAATCTCAACCAGATCCGCACGTTGTTGCTTTCTCGATCAGTTTTCGTTTTCAAATACCAGATATCATTCGCATCCTAAATAAATTCTCGCCCGTATAAAGTCTCTGGCTTTATACGGGATTATCTATAGCTAGCATTGGATATTTTAAAACATTAGTGTCCGGTAGATTTTACCGGACATTTCAAGGTAGATTAAGATTATCAGGAAATAATATGTTTTGCATTTCTCTGAAAAACGTTGGCAATGCGACAACGATAAATTAAAATGGTTAATCTTTTTTAGATTCCTTCGATATTGTGAAAAGAAATTCGGAGCCCTCGCCGAGTTTAGATTTTACCCAAATTTCACCACCAAACATTTCAACAATACTTTGCGAAATACTTAATCCTAAACCTGTTCCCCTGTACATCACCTTTTTGTCCTCTATTTTAATAAAGCGGTTAAATATTTTGGACTGGTGCGCTTCAGGAATACCAATACCCGTATCTCTCACAAAGAACAGGATATGATCGGCCTTGTCTGCAAAGCCAAACGAAATTTCTCCTTGTCTGCAAAATTTGATGGCATTGCTTATCAGGTTACTCAACACCTGTTTAATCCTGTACTGATCTGAAAACAGAATCACTTCACCAGTATGTTCACTTAAATTTGAAAAAACCAGCTTAACCTTCCTCCCGTGCTGTTGCTCAACCTCATTTTTAAAAGTACTGAACAAACCGGACATCAGCTCATTAACGCCAAAATTCTCTTTTTTAACGGTGAGCTGTTTGGCTTCAATTTTCGAAAGATCAAGAATATCATCAATGAGTTTAAGCAACATAGTTGAATTAGAAGTGACCATATCGATGTACTGCCTTCGGGTTGACTGATCCAGCTCATCATCTTCCAGAAGTGAAGAAAACCCACAAATAGCATTTAAAGGCGTCCTTATTTCGTGTGACATGTTTGCCAGAAACGACGATTTCAGTTCTTCGGATTCTTCTGCCCTACGCATTGCAAGTTCCAGTTCACGTGTCCGCTCACGTACATTATTTTCAAGTTCGGCATGATGCACCTCTATTTTCTTTTTCTGCCCGCCAATTATCCGGTTTTTTTTCGACAATTCTTCAACTGCATTTCTTAAGTCGCGGGTTCGTTCACTCACCAATCGCTTTAATTCAGCCTGTCTCCTTTTTATTTTTGTTGACTGGTACTTATAGATAAAGAAAATCAACCCAATAACAACGAAGCCCATCAAAAAACGGAACCAGTTTTTTTGATAAAATGGTGGTTGAATTACGATACGGATTTTCGGTGTTACAGATGACCATATCCCATATTCATTTAGTGTTTTAACCTTAAAAGTATAATCACCTGGCTTGAGATCACTGTAGGAAACAAAGTTTCTGTTCCCCGAATTATTCCACTGCAGGTCGGCACCTTCAAGCTTATAAAAATAATTATGGCGGTACGGGTTTTTGTAATCCAGCTGGATAAAATCGAAACTGATGTAATTCTGATCGTGCGAAAGTTTCAGCTCTTCCTGGTAAAGTACATCCTGCACCATACTTTTCCCGTATACCAGCAAATTTGAAATCATAACCTTCGGTTCGACATCCACATGATTGACTTCGTCCGGATAAAAAATATTGAATCCGTCATTACCTCCAAACAACATTTCTCCGGTTGGGAAATGGCAAACAGCCCCCGGTTCAACGATATTGCTCTTTAAACCCACTTCGCTGTTAAAGTTCACGAAGTGTTCGGTTTCGGGATTAAACTTTGATATGCCGTTATGCGTACCGATCCATAAATTGTTTGAACGGTCTTCTCTGATGCTCATGATCAGCGGAGAAGGTAACCCGCTTGCAACATCGTAATAAGAAAAGCGACCGGTATTTGGGTCGTATTTATTTAAGCCGCCTACCTTGGTACCTATCCAGACATTCTTTTTCGAATCTTCATACAGGCACCGTACCATACTGCTGTTAACACTGGTATGTAATGGCAAATTCCCGGTGTAATGACGGAAATAATCCGATTTCGTATCGAAAACAAACAGGCCATTGTTACGTGTTGAAACCCACATTCGCCCATCGGATGCCTGAATGATGGAATAGATATTGAGCAGGTCATTTTGAAACAGAATAGAATCGCCCTGATCATTGTGACGCACCAGCTTATTTAATTGATTATCGATATAAAAAAGCCCCTTAACAGTACCAACCCAGATTGTACCTTCTTCATCCTGAAACATCGTATTGATTGACAGTGCACTAATCTGACTGAAGGAGTTATCAGTCTTGTTGATGAATTGCAGCCCACGATCGGTACCAACCCACAACACGCCACTTCTGTCGCGAAATAATGCCTGTACCCTCATGGATAGCAACGAACTGCTGTTTGATGGGTTGGTTGTGTAATTAATTATGGTATCGTTGTTCAGGTCGCATTTAAACAATCCGTTTAACTTAGACCCAACCCAGCATACTTCTCCATCATCCAGAAACGAATAAATATAAACTGAGTTTATATTCTTGAGCAACTTGTATTTTTCCGGCCACTTTCTAAACAAGTTGATCCGCTCATTCATCTGGAATAATCCGCTAAACTTCGTTCCTACCCAAATAACGCCATCGCGGTCATTAAAAACATACTGAATGTGATTACTTTGAAGAGCTCCTATTTTTCCAGGTTCTGCTTTGATAAACTTATAGCTCTCATTATTGGTATTAATAACCAATATCCCTTTCGTGTAGGTGCTGACCCATAACAAAGAATCATCAATACATTGAATGCTGTTAATACCTTCTTCCCTGTATTTTGATGAATCAGCCGCGTTGTAATGCCACTGGTCGAACCGTTGTTTTTTTAAATCGAAGCGCTGAAGTCCACGATGCGTTCCTAACCATAATCTCCCTTGCGAATCAATTTCAAAAGCCTGTACAAGTTTGTTGATCAGATTATTATTTGCGCCCCATCTGTTCAAGATGCCCTCTTCAACAGAAAACTTAAACATACCCTGATTCGTGCCCAGATAAAAAGTGCCTTCGGGATATTCAATAATCTTATATACCGAAAATTGCCCTTCGAGAGCATCACCACCACTCACATTCAAAAAGCTTTGAAATGTTTCTTCATCTTCATTCAATAAAGCGAGGCCATTTCCGGTGCCAATCCAGATACGTTGTTTTGAATCAATAAAAATGGTGTTACATTTATTATGCGGCAGGCTTGCTCTATCTCCGGGGTGAACATGAAACTGTTTAAAGGATAATGTTTCCCTGTCGAACATGCTTAAACCATTATCGGTTGCAAACCATAAGTTATTTGATTTGCTTTCGACAATGTGGTTCACAAAATTATTTGAAATTGAAGTTGAATCATCAGGAATATTTTTAAACGTCGTAAATACCTGGCCGTCATAACGGCAAACACCTGAACCTTCAACTGATATCCACATGATACCTGAGTGATCCTGAATCTGGTATATCATATTATTGCCGGGCAAACCGTCTTCATAATCGATTTGCCTGAAAAAAACTGAATCATTAGCTGATTGATTAGTACCAATACATACTTGTTGTATGCAAAGCATTAATGCCACCAATAACAGTTTCTGAAAAAAATCGCCTTCCTCAACCTTTGCTAAACTCCTCATAATGTGAAGTTAAAAAAATTCCAGCGGTAAATATAAAAAATTATTGTGATAAGCCGTTAAGATACCACTCATCAATGAACCTGTAGTATTAAAAACCAGACGAATACATTGGATGGTAGGATAGGAATCAGAATGAACAAAGAAAACTTTACACAACGGTTGATCCGGCGTTTTCGCAAGCCATTTCTTTCCACCTCGGCCAACATCAGCAGCGAACCATCACCCGTCAATTTCAACGACATCTCAAACGACATCAAAGCGCAGGTCGGTTACTTTGTACAATATAGGCAGGATGAATTAAATAGCTAAAAGCTTACAACAAATGGTTAATGCGTCAAACATCGGGGTGATGACATCTCGGTCCGGCCTAATTTTTCGTATTTTTACACTCAAAATAGATAACATGAAACCACTATTGCTTGCCTCGCTCATTCTAATGCTGTTTACTGGCTGTCAAACTTCAGAAAAAGAAGTCTATCTCTTCTCTTATTTTCAGGACAATGGACAAGACGGGCTTCATCTGGCATACAGTTACGATGGGTACAATTACACTGCGTTGAACGACAATAAATCATTTTTAACACCGACTGTTGCTGAAGACAAACTCATGCGCGACCCATGCATTATTCAGGGGTCTGGCGGGAAATTTCATATGGTTTGGACCGTGAGTTGGAACGACCGGGGGATTGGCTATGCGTGGTCCGAAGATTTAATTCACTGGTCGGAGCAACAATTTATTCCGGTGATGCAAGATGAGCCTGATGCGCTGAATTGCTGGGCTCCCGAACTTATTTATGATGAAAAAAGTAATCAATACATGATCTACTGGGCAACAACCATTCCCGGACGATTTGCAGCAGGTGAAGGATTGGGTGATTCGAAATACAACCATCGAATGTACTATACAACAACCAACGATTTTGTCCACTTCAGCGACACAAAACTTCTTTATGACGAAGGATTTAATGTAATAGATGCTGTTATTAAGAATATTGATGGTGCGTATTACATGTTTCTCAAGGACGAAACAAAAAACCCGGCGAAAAAACATATCCGGATTGCTAAAAGCGATCAACTAACCGAAGGTTATCAGTTAATTAGCGATCCCATCAGTCCCGACTGGGTTGAAGGACCAACGGTTACCAGGATCGGTGATAGCTGGGTCGTTTTCTATGATGAATATACCCGCCATTACATGGGAGCTGTGCGTAGTACCGATTTAAAAAACTGGGAAGTGATTAACGATCAAATCAATTTCCCTGAAGGAACACGGCATGGAACTGTTTTTAAGGCTCCGGAAAGTGTCCTGAATAAACTACTTGAAATTCATTAACCGGAATTCAAAAAAGCAGGCTTCAAAAAACCTGCTTTTTTCTAAAAAAAAGCGAATTCGTTAAAATCCGCTTTCCATCCGAAAAGATTGATAATTTCGAATTGATTGATTGATTGATTGATTGAACTAACTGAGTAAAGCCTTCACTTTGTCAGCAATATCTTTTCCGTCGGCTTGTCCGGCCAACTGCTTTGATGCCATTCCCATAACCTTGCCCATGTCTTTCATGCTGGTTGCTCCTACCGAGTCGATGATGGTTTTAATATTCGCTTCCAGCATCTCATCGCTCATTTTCTCGGGCAAGTATGTTTCCAACACTTCCACTTGTTTCATCTCTTGCTGATACAAGTCATCGCGCCCTTGCTCTTTATAAATAGTGGCCGAATCACGACCTTGCTTGGCCAATTTCTGAATCGCTTTTACGGCATCCTGATCATCCAAATCTCCAGATGCACCTTTTGCTGTTTTGGCTTCCAAAAGCACTTTTTTAACGGCCCGTAGTGCTTCAAGTTTTTCCTTCTCGCGTGCCTTCATGGCCGCTTTTATATCTTCATTAATTTGATCAAATACACTCATGATATTTTTAGTTTCAAGTTTTTAGTTTCGAGTTTCAAATAGTTGACAGTCGCAGTGATCAGGTTTCATGTTCTAAATTTCACTTCCGACTTCCCTTTCCCTGCTCTCTTAATCTACTTTATCGTGCAGATAGGAATTGTTGTCGCGCAACTTTGTGTTGTCATCATCATCGGGTGATAAAGAAAAACGCGACAATTTTTCTTCAAACTTCTTTTTCATACTCTGAATATTAACCTTCTTGCGTCGGTAAGCCGGAATATTTTCCAGTTCGTCAACTTCCTCATCACTCGAAATAGAATAATCCAGTTTTACTGAGTATTCTTTCTCCGGATCAGCAGATGAACTTGATTTTCGGTACAACTCATCAAATTCATCGCCCGGCTTGTTTACCTCAAACTCAATCGATTGTTGATTTTGACTTGTAACAGAACGACTCGAATCTCCGGTGAATGGAACTCGTGCCTCCGGCTTCGGACGAGGAGGTGCGGTTGGCTGAGGATCATCAACCAGTGTATGGTAGGTTTTTTCCACTTTCCGGGCAGCCATCATTTCCGGTATGCTGCTTACGCTAAACCCTGTTGCAATTACGGTTACTGAAATTTCGTTGCCCAACGTCTCATCAACACCATTACCCCAAATCAGATCGGCATCGTGCCCTGCCTTAGCCTGAATATAGTCCGTAATCTCACCAATCTCATCCATGGTTACTTCTTCACTTCCGGAAGTAATATTCAGCAATATATTTCGTGCACCATTAATATCGTTATTATTCAGCAAGGGAGAATTCATGGCTTCTTCAACCGCTTTGAGCGCGCGATTTTCACCTTCAGCTTTTGCCGATCCCATAATGGCCACGCCACTGCTTCGCATAACAGTCTCAACATCGGCAAAGTCAACATTGATATAACCCGGGACCGTGATAATTTCGGCAATGCCTTTCGCTGCAGTGGTTAACACATTATCAGCCTTCGCAAACGCCTCCGAGATTTTAAAATCACCATACATTTCACGAATCCGTTCGTTGTTGATCACCAAAAGCGAATCAACGTGAGTCTCCATCTCTGCAATACCATCAATGGCCTGTTTGATACGCCGGCGACCTTCGTTGCGAAATGGAAGCGTAACAATACCGACTGTTAAAATATCAAGCTCGCGGCATGCTTCCGCAATTACAGGAGCTGCACCTGTTCCGGTTCCGCCACCCATTCCAGCAGTAATAAACACCATCTTGGTATTCGATTGCAATGTTCTTTTGACATCTTCAATATTTTCGATGGCTGCTTCACGCCCAATCTGAGGTTTATTTCCGGCTCCCCGTCCTTCAGTGAGTGAAGCTCCAAGTTGTATTTTCAGTGGCACCAGGCTGTTTTTCAAAGCCTGCTCATCCGTATTGCAGAGCATAAAACCTACATCTTTTATTCCTTGCTCATACATGTGGTTAACCGCATTTCCACCGCCGCCTCCAACTCCAATCACTTTAATAATTGCATCGGAAGATTTATCTTGATCGAAATTCACCATATCACTTGACATACACTTTTCTCTTTTTATTAATTATCCATTTCTTCATCCTGATCGTCGAAAAAACGATTAAACTGGCGCTGAAACCAGCTATCCGTATTCCCATTTTCCCGAGCTTCTTCAGAGACCAACTCGCGCTTTTTTTGCTTTTTTGGATTACGCGACTGGTTTGTTTTCTTAGCCACTTGCTGTGGTTGCTTTTTCATTTCATCTTCAAAAATCCTGGAAAAGTCGTCTTCATCATCTTCCAGGTTAATATCTACTGGTTGATCTTCAAGAATAACTTCCTCTTTGGGCTCTTCCTTTTGAAGTAAGCTATTGGGATTTTTATCAAATCGGGTCGCAATTAAGGTTACGCTGACTTTCGTTCCAAGTCGCTTATCCAAACTGTTACCCCAAATAATATTGGCATCCTGACCTGCTTTTTCCTGCAAAAACTCAATGATATCGCCAATCTCGCCCATTCGGATTTCCTCTTCACCCGACGTAATATTCAGCAAAATATCTTTTGTACCTTTGATGTCGTTGCTATCCAATAAGGGCGATTCCAGTGCTTTAATCACCGCATCCATCGCTCGGCCGTCACCTTCAGAAATACCAGTTCCCATGATGAATACCTCACTCTTCGCCATCACAGTCTCAACATCGGCATAATCAATATTGATATTTCCGTGCAGGGTAATAATTTCAGCAACGCCTTTTACCGCAGTTCCCAAAATATTGTCCGCCTTTTTAAAGGCTTGCGAAGCAGGCAAATCGCCATAAATTTTGTGCAGCTTCTCATTACTGATCACCAGCAAACTATCTACGTGCTCCTTGAGCTTATCGACACCTTCCAGTGCTTGTTGAAACCGGCGCTTCCCCTCGGCTGGCGACGGGATGGTAACAACTGCAATGGTCAGAATATCCAGTTCGCGCGCTAATCCGGCAATTACCGGAGCAGCACCTGTTCCTGTTCCTCCCCCCATTCCTGCTGTAATAAACAACATTTTGGTGGTTCCATCCAGCACAGTTCGAATATCTTCGAGATTTTCAATGGCAGCCTGCTCTCCCTGAGCCGGTAAATTACCTGCTCCACGACCTTCAGTAAGGGTTACCCCTAATTGAATTTTCACGGGCACAGCACTCCCCCTCAATGCCTGAGCATCAGTATTGCAAATCATGAAATCAACACCTGTTATACCTTCTTCAAGCATGTGGTTAACTGCATTGCAGCCACCACCGCCTACCCCAATCACCTTGATGATTGATGATTTTGTCTCTTGAAAACCGAAGTTTAATATGTCCTCATTCATATTCGAGGATTAATTGTTTACTAAAACATTTCCGTATCCTGATCTTCGTCGAAGAACAGCGTAACCTGACGAGCTACCTCATTTTTCATTTTTGATAAAAAGCCAGGTTGTGTTGAGCGCGTTTTCTTTCCCTTTCTATTTTTGAAAGAGTTCCTGGTCGCCTCCGAATCCTCTGATTCATTCAGAGCAATGAGCAGTAAGCCCAGGACAGTTGCATTTCGAGGATCTTCCAATTCCTTCCACTGCTCACCAGCTTTCATCCGTGGAATGCCTTTACGAACATCCAAGCCGGTCTGAAACTTGATTAGCTGGCTCAGGTTAGGGAGTAAAGCACACCCCCCTGTGAGCACAATTCCAGCTCCTACTTTATCCATATAGCCCGATTTTTCAATTTGAAAGAAAAAAGCTTCTATAATTTCCTCCATCCGGGCCTGGATGATAAAAGCCAGGTTTTTAAATGAAATTTCTTTGGGTTCCCATCCGGAAATTCCGGGTATGGTAACCACTTTATCTTCAGGGGCAAAATCACCCATCGCCTCACCAAACTGTACTTTCAGCGATTCGGCCTGACGGGCTAAAATGGTGCATCCCTCTTTTATATCGTGTGTTATCACGTTTCCTCCAAACGGAATGAGCGATGAGTAGCACAAAACACCATCGTGGTAAATTGCCATTTTTGTGGTACCTCCGCCAATGTCGAGCATGACGACACCGGCTTCCTTCTCATCTTCAGAAAGCAGTATTTCGGACGAAGCCAAAGGATCGATCACCATTTTTCGGACTGTGATTCCAGCACGCTCGAAGCAAAGCTGTAGGTTATCTTCGTACAATTGGGGGGCAACCAAAAGTTTGAAGTCCGCTTCCAATCTTTCACCCGTCATTCCAACCGGATTTGGAATACCTGCCTCATTGTCGATTGTAAACAACTGTGGCGACGTATGGTATATCTTATACGCTTCAGGTAGTTCAACATTTTTCACCTGTTGAAACATGGCATCAACATCTTCCTCAGAAACAATCCGGCTTTCGTTAATGTATTGTTCGCCACGCTTAGTAAATGTTTTTAGTTGTTGCCCGACAATATTGACATACACTTCCTCAATGTCTCCTTCGAACATATCTTCAGCCTGACGAATAGCCTCGTGAATGGAAGAAAAAGCTTCGCCGATATTTAACACCACGCCGCGCTTCACCCCCATGGAACAAGATTTTCCGTATCCCAGAATTTCGATCGTTCCTTCTCTATCCTTGCGACCAGCCACCACAACCACTTTGGTTGTGCCGACGTCAACTGCCGCTACTATTTTTTCGCTTTTGCCCATAAGCTTCATTTTTTTGTACACACCACCTGATTCCTATATTTCAAGTTTATTTTTGAATAGTATTCCCATCCTACCTTCGAAAATGCCTGATCGTATAAAGCTCTCAGGTTTCGAAATTTAATCTGAAAATCAACCGTTTTCCCCAGCTCAATAATTTGATCGCCCACTAAGGGCGCCATGATCACATCTCCCTGCCTGTTGACCTGCAATTGCTCAATCTGAGCGTTCCAAAATTCGTCGCTCCGAATAAACTTGACCATGGGTAATAATTCTTCTCTGGCATATTTCTCACTAACATCACCATTTACCAAAAGCACCTGAGTAGCCACTCCCTGGTTGGCAGGAATCCGAACCCCCTCATCATCAAGATAAAAGTTTTCCTTATCATTAATCACCCGCAAAATTGGCTGACGCTGCTTAACTTCAACCATTAGACGACCTTTAAAGTCCATGTCCTCACCGGTCACCCTGCGGTAAATTTCAATATTTTTTATGGCTGTCACTTTTCGAAGTTCAGCCTCCAACCTTTCCGTATTAATGCTATCCAAGCGGGTGTTTAGCAAGTTCCCTCCTGCCTTTTTAACAAGAGCTGCAATCTCCTCCTCGTCAATAAACCGCGGGGAGTCCTTGTCAATGACTACCACAATCTCATCACAATGAACCTTCGCCAACTTGCTGGTTGAAAATGCCATGGTGACTACCACAAAGGCAACCAACAAACCAAAAAATGCTATTTTTACAATTGACTTAAACATGTTCAGTTTCCATTAGCTTTTTCTTAACCGGTTCAACCAAAGTGTCAATATCACCTGCTCCCATCATTAAGATCACTCCCGGATCAAATTTCGCTGCCAATTCCGGTAACGATTGCTTCGTAGCCAGCTGTTTATTTTTATTTTGAATCTGATCAAAAATCAGGCTCGAAGTAACTCCCGCCATCGGTTTCTCTCGTGCCGGATAAATATCCAGTAAAACGATATTATCCAACCGATCTAATTCTCTTGCAAAGCCATCAGCAAAATCATTTGTCCGGCTATATAAATGAGGTTGAAAAACACCCGTCACCTTGCGACCTACATACATGTCGCGCACCGAAGTGATGGTCGCTTTCAATTCTTCCGGATGATGTGCGTAATCGTCAATCAACACAAATTGCTCGCTTCGATATTGAATATCAAACCGTCGTTTCACCCCTTGATAAGCAGCCAGAGCAACCATCAATTCTTCGGAATTTACTCCGGCGAGCAATGCCAACGACGAAGCAGCAATGGCATTCTCCACATTCATCAATCCCGGATAATTCAGGTGCATGCCTTCAATTTTACCCTTCGGATGAACCAAATCGAATTGGTAAGCTTCTCCAACTAACTGTATGTTTTCAGCATAAAAATCAGCTTGCTCATTCAACGAATAGGTGTAATGTTTTATATTCTTGTTTCTGGCTTTATCTATTAGCAATCCCTTTTTAGCAACAACTGCTCCCTCGCTTTTCACCTGACTTGCAAAGGCGTTGAAAGAATCAACGATAGCTTCTTCACTTCCATAGATGTCCAGGTGATCGGCATCCATTGATGTAATTACTGCCAGATTGGGGAACAAGCGTAAGAAAGAACGATCAAACTCATCGGCTTCAGCAACTACCCAATCGCTATCTGAGCTCAGTAATAAATTGCTCCGGTAGTTTTTCGATATCCCTCCCAGAAAAGCAGTACATCCTACAGCAGAAGTATAAAGAATATGAGCCAACATGGTTGACACGGAAGTTTTTCCATGTGTTCCGGCAACCGCACAACAGCTCAACTCGTTGCAAATCATCCCCAGTACTTCCGACCGTTTTTTCATTGGGAAACCATTCGACTCCACAACTACTCGTTCGCCTAAATCATTGGGTACTGCCGGAGTAAAGACCACGAGACAGTTGCCCTTTTTCAGGTGACCTGTCAACCACTCAGGCCGATCATCAAAATGAATATCAATTCCCTCTGATTGCAATTCACGCGTCAAAGTAGTTTCCGTTCGGTCATAACCGGACACCTCATACCCGGCATGCTTAAAGTAGCGCGCCAAAGCACTCATCCCGATTCCTCCGATTCCGAGAAAATAAACCTGCGTGATATTTGCTAATCCAATCATAAATCCTTCACTTCATTTAAAATGACGTTCACAATGTCGGCTGTTGCATTTGGCCGGGCCATTTGCTTGCTGTTTTTCGATAACTCTGCTAATTTCTCTTTATCCTTAATAAGCTCAAAGGCTGTTGGGAATAAATTCTTTACCGCGTCTGAATCCTTCACCATCACGGCCGCGTTATTATCCACCAGTGCCATCGCATTTTTGGTTTGATGATCTTCTGCCACATTCGGAGAAGGCACCAGTATTGAAGGCTTGCCCAGTAAACATATTTCAGAAATGGTCGCAGCTCCTGCTCTTGAAATAACCAAATCAGCTACAGCAAAAGCTTTATCCATATGAGCTAAAAACTGATGCAATTGTATATTCTCCCGAAGTTTTCCGTTCAATCGTTCTAGAATAGCATTGTGGTAAACTTTACCCGACTGCCAAATAACCTGAACACCAGAGTGATCGACAAAATCCATATTATCAAGGATGCTTTCGTTTAATGTTTTGGCACCCAAACTACCCCCCAGCATTAAAACAACCGGCATATTTCCTTTTAACCCAAGCAACTTCAAGGCCTCCTTCTTGTCCACTTTCTCCAACAAATTCTGCCGTATCGGATTTCCTGTTACAACCAATTTATCTTGAGGAAAATATTTCTCCATTCCCTGATAAGCCACACAAATTTTGCGAGCCGACTTTGCCAACAGTTTATTTGTTACACCGGCATAGGAGTTCTGTTCCTGAATAACCGTGGGAATGCCTTTCTGGTTAGCCGCTTTTAACAACGGTCCACTTGCATATCCTCCCACTCCAATGGCAATATCGGGTTTAAAATTCCGAACGATCTTACGTGCTTCGAACATACTCTTATTCAGCAACCACAAAAACTTGAACATCTTTAGAGAAAACTTCCGGGGCATACCGATTACCGGGAGTCCATATATTGGATATCCAGCAATTGGCACACGTTCCATTTCCATTCTTCCTAAAGCTCCAACAAATAAAATATCAACTTCAGGAACACGAGCTTTAATCTCGTTGGCAATGGATAAGGCCGGAAATAAATGTCCCCCGGTTCCTCCGCCGCTAATGATAACTTTTAATTTTGTCATGTTACAATTCCTCGTCTTCGTCCGGCATATCGACTACAACCGGTGGTTCAATAACTTGATTTTTACGCTGATTGTGATAACTAACAGATAAAATGGCTCCAAATGAAACTGCCGTAAAAAGCATTGAAGTACCGCCCATACTCACCCATGGCAGTGGTTGCCCGGTAACAGGTGCCGCTCCAACCGAAACCGCCATATTGATGACCGCCTGGAATACGAGCAGCAAAACTAGTCCTGCGGTTAAGAATGCAGGGTAAGTCCGTTTAGATCGCCTGACAATAACAACACCTCGATACAACAGGATGAGATAGAGTAAAGCGACAAAAAAACCTCCTACAATTCCATACTCTTCAATAATTATGGCATATATAAAATCATTATACGCAGCCTCCATATAGTTGCTCACCTCACTCCTTCCGGGCCCTTTTCCGAATGTTCCTCCTTCATAGATTGCTAACTTGGCGTAATCGGCCTGAGTTGTTCCCAACTCTGCATCATCATCACCCGATACAAAATCATCAATCCGCTCTTTGAAGGTATGAACACGTCCGGCCCATTCAGGAAGATAGTCAGCCGTCGAATATACTAACACCAACAATAGCACTCCTGTTGCGAATGTGAGGAATAAAAATTTAATTGGAATTCGTGCAATCAACATCAGCACCATAATGCTGACAAAAATGAGAGCTGAAGTAGAAATATCGCCGTAAAAAATAATACCACAAACAACACCACTCACACCCATCACCCACAAAAAAGCCTTTTTCAAATCCTCTTTCGTTTTCTGACGTTTGGCCAATACTTTTGCCACAAACATCACTAAAGAAATCTTCGCCAACTCAGCGGGTTGAAAACTCAAAAAGCCCAAATCAAGCGAACGCGGTGTTGGTTTAGAAGGTGTTAGTTTATACTGAACGATGGCAGCCAGCAAGGCGCCGATTGTTATCATCAAAAGTAGTGGTGCAATGTAGGTGTAGAACTTAACAGGTATCACATTAACAAGGAAGGTCATGACCCCAAAACCAAGCAATAGGAAGACAAGCTGCCTGATTAGGTAATAACCGGTATTGCCACCTGCCTCGCGGTAGGCCAAACGCCCCGTGGCGCTGTATACAATCAACAATGAGATGAGTGATAAAAATACCAACACCACCCAAAGTATCCGGTCTCCTTTTAATATTTTACCTATTGAAAAATCCATTCTTCTTTCTTTACAAAATCATCTCAATCCTAAAAAAACTACAACTCGCGTACGGCCATTTTAAACTGGCGCCCACGATCTTCATAATTATCAAACAAGTCGAAACTTGCACATGCAGGCGATAACAAAACGGTTTCTCCATCCTTAGCGAGGTAATAGGCTGACCGAACCGCATCTTTCATATCTTGCGTTTCAATTATATCCGGTACGATATCGACAAAGGCTTCCTTAATCTTTCGATTGTCGGTCCCAAGACAAATGATCGCTTTCACTTTATCTTTCACCAAGTCTTTCAGGGCATCGTAATCGTTGCCTTTGTCAACCCCTCCGGCAATCCACACAATGGGCTTGCTTAAACTCTCCAGTGCATACCAGGTCGAATTCACATTGGTTGCCTTTGAATCGTTGATAAACTCGATTCCATGAACGCGCAGAAAGCGCTCCAAACGATGCTCTACCCCTTTGAAATCAGAAAGACTCTCTCTGATTTTTTCGTTCCTGATATTCAACACCATCCCGGTCAACCCCGCTGCCATGGAGTTGTAGGTGTTGTGTCTTCCCTGTAATGCGATATCAAAAATGGACATATTGAATGATTTTTGTTTCCAATTGATTAATAGTTCTTCCCCTTTTATTCCTGCTCCATTTTCCGGAGTCTCTGTCCAACCAAATGGCAAGCAAATAGCTGGTATATTTCTTTTCTCTATTTCTTTTTGAATGATTGGATCGTCAGCACCATAGATGAAATAATCCTCCTCAGTTTGGTTTTGCAGAATGCGAAATTTTGAGTCCACATAGTTTTGCAACTGATAATCATATCGATCTAAATGATCTGGCGTGATATTGAGCAAAACTGCTACGTTCGCTTTAAACTCATACATGCCATCCAACTGAAAGCTGCTTAACTCAATGACGTAGTAGTCAAAATCTCTTTCAGCAACCTGCCACGCGAGGCTTTGTCCAACATTTCCAGCCAACCCAACATTAAAACCCGCTTCTTTTAGCAGATGATAAGTCATCATGGTTGTGGTTGTTTTGCCATTGCTCCCGGTAATACAAATTGTTTTAGCCTCGGTGTATCTTCCTGCAAATTCGATTTCTGAAATCACCGGAATTTCCATTTCTCTTAATCTCAGAACCAGTGGAACTTTATCCGGCACACCGGGACTCTTTATCACCAAATCGGCGTTTACAATTTGTTCTTCTGAATGCTTGCCCTCTTCATAAAGAATATCAGACTTTGTTAGAACGTCTTTGTATTTATCTTGTACTTTTCCGGCATCAGTAACGAACACCTCAAAGCCTTGTTTCTTTGCTAAAATTGCAGCACCAACGCCACTCTCCCCTGCTCCTATAATCACTGCACGTTTCGCCACAACTACCTCATTTTAAGCGTCACAATGGTCAACACGGCCAATATAATTCCCACAATCCAAAAGCGCGTAACAATCTTCGCCTCCGGAATTCCCTTTTTTTGATAGTGATGGTGGATCGGACTCATCAGAAAAACCCGGTGCCCTTCACCATATTTGCGTTTTGTATATTTAAAATAGGCAACCTGAATAATCACCGATAAATTTTCAACCAAAAAGATTCCGCACAACAAAGGAATCAGAATCTCTTTACGGATGATAACTGCAAAAACTGCTAAAATACCACCCAGTGCTAAACTTCCGGTATCGCCCATAAACACCTGTGCCGGGTATGAATTGTACCATAAAAACCCGACTGTTGCACCTATGAATGCCGCAATAAATATCGTCAGTTCTCCAATGTTGGGAATGTACATGATATTCAGGTAATCAGAGTAAATGATGTTACCACTAACGTATGCTAAAATCCCCAAAGTCACCCCGCTAATTGCCGAGGTTCCGGTTGCCAGACCATCGATTCCATCAGTTAAATTGGTGGCATTTGAAACGGCCGTAATAATCAGAATAATGGCCAAAGCGTACACCAGCCAACGCCAGAAATTCCCTGTCTGATTAGCAAATGGCACCAACCAGGCATAGTCAAACTCATGGTTTTTAAAGAATGGAATAGTGGTGCGAGTTGATTTTACATCTTTGGTTATGAACTGCACATCCTGAAGTCCGGATTCAACATCAATTACAATTTCCTTTTTAAAATCGCCACTTTCGTTCAGCACTCTTTCACGTACAACTACGTCTTCAGAAAAATAGAGTGTTGAAGCTACAATAACTCCTAAACTGATTTGGCCCAAAATTTTAAACTTGCCGGCCAAACCTTCTTTATCTTTCAAAAACACTTTGATGTAATCATCAGTAAAGCCAATCAGTCCCAACCAAATTGTTGTAATCAACATCAGCAGGATGTAGATATTGTCGAGCTTAGCAAATAGTAGTGTGGGAATGATAATTGAAGCCAGGATAATCAGTCCCCCCATGGTTGGTGTTCCTTTCTTTTGTATCTGACCTTCCAAGCCTAAGTCTCGGACCTCTTCTCCAATCTGCTTCTGGTGTAGAAAATTGATCAGTTTTCGACCAAATCCCATCGTAATGAACAGCGAGGTAATAATAGCCGCCGCTGAGCGAAATGAGATGTATTGGATCATCCCAATTCCGGGAATATCTAAATATTTCAACCACTCGTACAGTAAATGAATCATCCTTCTGTATTTAGTTTAAATTGAAAATTTCTTTAATAATCTCTTTATCATCGAAATGATGTTTCACCCCGTTGATTTCTTGATAGTCTTCGTGACCTTTGCCAGCAACAAGCACAATATCTCCGGGCTGTGCCAACATGCAAGCCGTGCGAATGGCTTCCTTCCGACTAACGATAGAAAGCACTTTATTTTTCTGGTGAGGCTCAATACCGGTTTCCATATCGGCAATAATTTGCTCCGGCACTTCACTCCGAGGATTGTCTGATGTAAGAATCACTTTATCGCTTTGCAACGCCGCCTCCTGTGCCATCACCGGACGCTTTGTTTTGTCACGGTCTCCACCAGCACCAACAACCGTAATCACCTGCTCGTTGCCCGTTCGGATATCAGTAATTCCATTCAACACATTTTTCAGAGCATCAGGTGTGTGGGCATAATCTACCACAGCATATCTCCCATCAACCGAGCGGAGAATTTCAAACCGTCCGGCAACAGATCTCATCTCGCTAATCACCGGCAGTACACTTTCGACTTCTTCGCCCAATAAAACCGCCGAACCATAAACGGCCATTAAATTGTAAGCATTAAATAGACCCGCGAAATGAGTCCACACTTCCCTGCCATCGACATCCAGTAACATGCCATCAAAATGTTTTTCGAGCACTTTACATTTGAAATCAGCCAAGGATTTTAACCCGTATGTTTTTTTAATTGCTGGTGTATTTTGAAGCATAACCAAGCCGTTTTTCTCATCGGCATTCGTGAGTGCAAATGCTGATTTTGGAAGCTGGTCAAAAAACTTTTTCTTGGCTTTTAAGTATTCAGCAAAAGTTTGATGATAATCCAGATGATCGTGGGTTAGATTTGTAAAGACTCCTCCATCAAACTCAACCCCTGCAATACGATCCTGATGAATAGCATGCGAACTCACCTCCATGAAGCAGTAGTCACAACCTGCATCAACCATTTTTGCCATTATTGCCTGAATTTGCAAGGCATCCGGGGTTGTGTGTGTTGCTGGTAATTCTTCATCTCCCACGTAATATTTTATAGTTGAAATTAAACCAACCTGATACCCCAATTTCTTGAATACTCGATACAGCAAGGTTGCAATGGTTGTCTTGCCATTTGTTCCGGTTACTCCCACAACTTTCAAATTAGATGAAGGATTGCAGTAAAAATTGGCTGCCATGCATCCAAAAACAGAAGCTATATTTTTCATTTTCACCAAAGTAGCCGACCCAGTCTGAACACCGTCAAATCTCTCTGCAATAACTACCTTCGCTCTTTCATTCAACGCACTTCCTATAAATTGGTGTCCATCGACATGGGTGCCGGCTACCGCGACAAAAACATCGCCCTCACTCACTTTCCTGGAATCGAATTGCAATTCGCCTACGTCTACCGAATCGTTCCCTTCGATCACTTCGTATTCCAGTCCTTTCAATATGTCACTCAGCTTCATCATTATCCTAAATCGATATAGATTGTTTGTCCTTCTCTAATTTTATTTCCAGCTTTCAACGATTGTTTTTTGACCCTGCCAATCCCTTTCATTTTCACCTTCAGCCCCGCGTTCTCCAATAAATAAAGCGCATCGCTGCCACCCATTCCGCGAACATCGGGAACCAATCCTTCTGCAACAGCCAATGCTTCTGCACTTAGCTCTTCAGTTCCTTGATTAATCTTGATTAATTTTGAGTCCACCTTCGCCTCCATCGGCAAGTCAAGCTCATTTGCTGTTATTTCAATTTCATCTTTAAAACCGGTTTTCACGATTGGAAGAGCTGCAATTTGATTCATCTCTTTTTCGCGTGGATCCATAAAACTCGCATACACTTTACTCACAATTTCTTTAAATACTGGTCCGGCTACCGATGAACCGTAGTACGTACCCTTAGGTCCTACAATAACCACCACACAAGTATATTGCGGATCGTCAGCCGGAAAATAGCCGGCAAATGAGGCCTGGTAATTTTTACGGCCGCCTTTAGAGTAACCCTCATTATCGTACGCCACCTGCGCTGTACCTGTTTTTCCGGCAATTGCGAAATACGGATTATTCAGTGATTTTCCGGTACCATCAACACATACCCCTTCTAGTAAAGCCTGAGCCTTTTTCAGTGTTTGCTTCGAGCAGATGGAAGGGTTAATCACTTCGGTTTTAAACTCCTTTTCTAAAATACCATTCCGACGCACTTCCTTAACGAACTTCGGTTTCACCATTCGACCATTGTTGGCCACGGCATTGTAAAAAGTAGCTGTTTGCAGCGGTGTTAATTTGATCTCGTAGCCATACGAAATCCAAGCCAGTGAGGGTCCCCACCAAACCTTGTCATCCGGATACTTAATGTAAGGAACACCTTCTCCTGCAAAACCAAGTCCGAGTGGCTTATTTAAACCGAAATTGTAAATCCGGTCGATATAATCTTCTTCGTGCCCCTCGTAATATTTCGTAATTATTTTGGCTACTCCAACGTTCGACGAAAGCTCAAAAATTTCTTTCATGGTCAGCTTGCCGTGCCCTCCATGGTGGTAGTCACTATCATAAATTGTCTGACCACGATAGTCCCATGCTCCGTTTCCTGTGTCAAATACATCAGCCGTATCAACATAACCCTGCTCCATGGCAACCATCATCGACATCAGCTTAAAAGTTGACCCCGGCTCACTGCATCCAGCATGGCCCAACGCAAAGTTGTAAGTTTCAGCATAGGCACCATCTTTACGGCGACCAAGATTGGCAATGGCTTTCACCTCACCCGTTTTAACTTCCATAACGATTGCTGTTCCCCACTCTGCCTGCGAAGTTTCCATCTGACGAAACAATGCATTGTTGGCAAAGTCCTGCAAATTCACATTCAGCGTCGTGACCACATCACTACCATCATTGGGTTCAATAATGGGCACATTAATCCAACGTCCCGAATAGTTGCGTTTAACAGCCTTGCCATTCTCTCCACTGAGGTATCCTTCCATCAATCCTTCGATACCGGAATAGCCGACATTACCATGAATACCTCCAAAAGCTCCTTTGTTTAATGTCCCAATGGTTCGGCTGGCCAACTCGCTGTGCGGCATCACCCGTTCATTCTCTGTCACGACAATCAACCCACTGCCAAAGATGCCCCGGTTCATTGTCGATAAGCGCTTAAATCTTTGAAGTTGATTATAGTTAACTTCTTCCGGATAAATCAAAAACCATCGATTCCCCTGCTTAAAGTCCTTATCCAGTTTTAGTTTGAATTGATATTTTGAAATTCCAAAAAACTCCGCTACCTCCAGTGCAAAAGCATCGGCCTTCTCGTCATAAACTCGTTTAATTCGTGGAGCAGCCAAATCCAATCGTAATTCATATTTTGGCACCGATGTGGCCAGAATACTTCCATCGTCAGCACAAATATTTCCACGCTTGGCTTCAATTTCGGTCGTATTGTTTTTTAAATCCTTGGCGATACCCTTCCATTTATCGGTATCCATATTTTGGATCATGAAGATTTTAGTAACGATGACAATCCCAAAAATTGCCGCCGCAAAGTAAATAAACCCAAAACGGGCTGTTATTTCTTTTCTAATCTCCATTATTCGTTGTCTATTTTTTCAACCTCTATTTTCCGGGCCGGTTCAGCTGGCTCCAACAAGTCCAATCCACTCGACTTTACTTTCGCCACAATTTCCGAAGGCCGGTTCATTTTCATCAACTCAGTCTCATAGGTTACCGACTCTGCTCGCAATTCCTTAATCGAATCCTGCGCGGCCTCCATCTTCCGAATTGTTTTTTCAGACCAATAGCGATTCGAAATCAACAGAATACCCAGAAAAACCAAGAAAAACACAAAAGGCATTTGCTTCACCACCTTTTCGCTGGCCAGCAAGCTACCGCCTAACAAGGACTTCAGTCCGTTTCGGCGATTTTCAGCTTTTCCTGTTATGTTTTTTTCTTCGCTCATACTTTTTTCGCTATTCGCAATTTGGCACTGCGAGCCCTCGGATTTCTATTGATCTCCTCATCAGAAGGAACGATCACCTTTCGGTTAACCGCTTTCAACACCGAGCTTACATTTCCATAAAAGTCTTTCTCTTGTTTGCCTTCAAAATTGCCTGACTTAATAAAGTTTTTTACCAAACGATCCTCTAACGAGTGATAGGTAATTACCACAAGGCGGCCACCTGGCTTTAACAGGCTGGCGCTTTGCTCCAGAAAATCTTTAAGCACGTCCAGTTCCTTATTTGTTTCGATTCGCAAAGCCTGAAAAACCTTCGCCAAATATTTGCTCTCATTCTTTTTTGAAACACAATTGGCAATTACAGCTTTAAACTGATCAATCGTTTTGACCGGACTATTGCGCCGTGCCGCAATCAACTGCGTCACCAACCGATAGGCATTATTGATTTCGCCATACTCCCGAAAGATCTTGAGCAAACCAGCCTCATCGTATTCATTAACAATATCGGCTGCGGTCAATTTGGCATCGCGGTTCATGCGCATATCCAGCTCCCCGGAAAACCGGAAAGAGAAACCACGTTCAGCAACATCAAAATCATGAGAAGAAACACCAAGGTCAGCTAAAATTCCATCCACTTTTTCAACATCATGGTAACGTAAAAAATTGCGGATATATTTGAAATTGTGACGAACAAATATGAAGCGGGAATCATCAAAGGCGTTTGCCGCTGCATCTTCATCCTGATCAAACCCAAACAAGCGACCCTTTTCAATATATTTTAAGATTTCGCGAGAGTGACCACCTCCACCAAAGGTGACATCAACGTAATCGCCATCGTTTTGAATATTTAGCCCTTCGATGCTTTCATTCAATAAAACCGGTATGTGATACGGTTGTTCCATGCAGTCCTACTCTCCTCCAAAAAATTCGGTAAACATATCCTTAAAGCTTTCCTTATCAGTATCTGAATAGTAAGCCTCGTATTCATTAATATCCCACAATCGAATCCGATCGCCAACACCAACGAAAAAAACATCTTTCTTGATGTTCACTTTCTCCAAAAAACTGTTGGGGAAGTTCATTCGGCAACTTTCAGGTACATTCAGGATTTTAAAATTTCGGTAGATCATATCCAGCAATCGACTTTGCCGGGGGTTATTTCTATTCAACTTTGCTTTAAAAGAGGCCAATCTAGCCTCCCATGCTTCCATTGGATAAATATTTAGACACTTCTCAAACGGATCAATCTCAATCGCCAGCTGACCACCCGGAATGCGCCCTCCCATCTCGTTTTTATAGTCGACAGGCAGCACGACACGTCCTTTTTCGTCAAATGTTGCGCTCTTTTCTGCGGAGAAATCCATGAGTTAAATGTCTATTTTTCAATTGTAAAATTAGCAAATTCTTCCTCAAAATTCCACTCTTAGTCACATTAAGTCACTTTGCACCACATTTATTTGACTTCAAGAGTGTTCATTATTTGTTAACAACAACGCAATCACTGTTAACAACGTCAACCAAAAACCTAATTAACTGACAATTACAAAACAAACAACACTTTTCAACATGCGTTAATAAAACAAAGACTCAAAGATGAAAAGAGCATGTAAAAATTATTCACACACAGGAGTATGATTATCTAAAGCGAGTTCCATGTTTTGCAAAAAATAAACAATTACAAAAACATGAAAAACTACAAATAAACCGAAGACATAAGTTAGCTCAGTTTTATTTCCTATTTTTCGGCATCAAAAAATCCAGACATGACTGATCAATATCCAAATGGCATTAAACCGATTGATATCAGGGAGGTTTTCAAAGCAAAAAATCCAAAACTTGCCAAGTTTATCCCGGGATTCGTTTACAATTACATTACCCGGATTATGCACATTCATGACATCAATGAAATATTGGCTAAATATGGCGACAAGACCGGAATCGAATTCGTGCACCAAATGGTAGCGCATTTCGATGTAACCGAAAAGGTTGTTGGCACTGAAAATATTCCAAAGAACGGTCGTTTTATTTTTGCCTCCAACCATCCTCTTGGAGGCTTCGACGGACTACTACTCATGTCGAACGTAAATAAAATACTCGGCGATGTTCGGTTTTTGGTTAACGATGTCTTAATGAACATCCCTCAACTCGAAAGTGTATTTGTTCCTATCAACAAACACGGTGGTCATGGGCGCGATGTTGCCCGTATTGTGCATGAGCAATACCAGTCCAACTCCCAAATTCTGATTTTCCCTTCAGGCTATGCTTCACGAAAAATAAAAGGAACCATTACCGACACGGATTGGAAAAAACACTTCATTCAAAAATCGATTCAATACGAACGAGACATTATCCCTGTTCATGTCTCGGGACGAAATTCAAATTTCTTTTACAATTTTGCAAATTTTCGCAAGCTCCTCGGCCTGAAGTGGAACCTTGAACAATTTTTCTTACCTGATGAGACTTTCAGACATCGCGGGCAGAGCTTCACGATAACCTTTGGAAAACCAATACCCTATGCTACATTCGACAAAAGCAAGAAACACAAAGAATGGGCTGACTATGTAAGAGACAAAGTCTATTCAATGTCTGAAATACACAAGCACTGAATTTAAAGGTAAGCACACCCACGTTCTTAAATAAATTTTTATAGTTTTGTAGCTCAACAAATTTAGCGCGATTAAGTATGAAAGATATTGTTGCACCGATGCCTAAAGAAGCTATTATTGCCGAGTTAACCCCGGATAAGCTTTTGAGGAAGACGAACAAAGGTGCCAATGAGATCTACGTGATTACACATCACGATTCTCCCAATTTAATGCAAGAGATTGGCCGTTTACGAGAAATCACTTTTCGTGATGCCGGAGGCGGAACAGGCAAAGAGCTCGACATAGACAAATACGACACGAAGGAAAATCCCTATCATCAATTGATCGTTTGGGATCCGGATGCGCAGGAAATACTTGGTGGCTACCGCTACCTCATGTGTGCCAATCTTCCGGTTGATGAAAATGGAGAGGTCGTACTTGCCACTTCCCGCTTATTTCATTTTTCTGAAGAGTTTACGAAGAATTATCTTCCATACACATTAGAGCTGGGCCGCTCATTTGTTCAACCGGCATATCAATCAAGTAAAGCTGGAGCAAAAGCACTCTTTGCACTCGACAACCTATGGGATGGCTTGGGCGCATTGATCGTTGACCATCCGGAAATGAAATACTTTTTTGGAAAAGTTACGATGTATTCTCATTTTCACACGGATGCCCGCAACACCATCCAGTATTTTTTCCTAAAATACTTCAGGGACCGGGAAAATTTGGTTTACCCCAAAACACCCATGGAGATGAATATGGATATGGAATCATTGGAGAAAATATTTAATGGCGGTTCTTATCAGGAGGATTATAAAATATTGACCCAACGAGTAAGGGATTTTGGAGAAAATATTCCCCCGCTGATTAATGCTTATATGAATTTGAGCCCTTCAATGAAAACATTCGGGACGGTTCTAAACGACCACTTTGGGGGTGTTGAAGAAACGGGAATTATTCTTACCATTAAGGATATTTACGAGGCAAAAAAGGATCGTCATATTGAGACGTACGTAAAAGGGAAAGAGGATAATTTCCCTAACCCAGAATAGATTTATAAAAATACAGATACAAAAAAAGCAGGCTTGAAGCCTGCTTTTTTTATTCTTATCGATTTCGTTATTAATACGCTCTTCCTGAAACCCCCTCAACAAAATTGATGAAGGATTTATTGACCACTTTATTGCCCCCCGGAGTTGGGAAATTACCAGTAAAATACCAATCTCCTTTATCATTCGGACATGCCTGATGCAAGTTTTCGATGCTCTGATATACAATTTCAACTTCTGACTCACAATCTTCAGGCTTCAACAATTCGGCAATTTTAGCCGATATTTCCTCCGCTGTAGACTGGCGATAAATATCTTTCACATAATTGACAATTTCTTCTTTCGGAAGATTTTCCTGTGCCTTACATTTCTTATAAACTTCGTCAATGATATGCTCTTTCTTCTTATCTTTTAATAATTCAATGGCTGCCGTAAAAGCAATAAACCGCTCCAATACTGCCATATCAATACCATAGCAATCGGGATAGCGAATTTGAGGTGCTGACGAAACCACGATAATTTTCTTCGGATTCAGTCGTCCGAGAATACGAAGAATACTTGTTTTTAAAGTAGTGCCACGAACAATGGAATCATCAATAATCACCAACGTATCTGTCTTTTCACGAATGACGCCATAGGTAACATCGTAAACATGAGCCACCAAATCATCGCGACTCGCATCGTCAGCAATAAAAGTCCTCAGTTTAACATCTTTAATTGCGATCTTCTCAACGCGGGGTTCAATAGAAATAATATCCTCTAACTCCTTTTCAGTCATCGTTCCGTTTCCTTCACGAATCAACTTCTTCTTGCGTTCAAGTAGATGCTGACGCACACCGGTCATCATGCCATAAAAAGCAGTTTCCGAAGTATTCGGAATATAGGAGAACACTGCATTTTCCAGGTCATAGTTGATTGACTTCATAATCATCGGAGCCAGCAATCGACCTAACTCTTTTCGCTCCTGGTAAATATCTTTATCACTACCGCGCGAAAAATAAATACGCTCAAAAGAGCATGACACCCGATTGTGAGGAACACGAATCATTTGCCTCGAAACATCTCCATTTCTTTTAATGATCAATGCTTCTCCCGGTTTGATTTCTTTTACCTGATCGGCTCTTACATCCATGACAGTCTGAATTACCGGACGCTCAGATGCCACAACGGCAATCTCATCATCCTCGTAGTAATGAGCAGGGCGTATCCCCCATGGATCTCGTATTACAAATGCATCACCATGTCCTATCATTCCGGCAATAGCATAACCGCCATCCCAATCTTTGCTGGCATTTTCCAAAATACTTTGGACATCCAGGTTTTCTTCAATTAGTGGCGAAATTTCTTTATTTGAATAGCCTTCGTTTTTGTATTGACGGAAACGAAATTGGTTTTCTTCATCCAGAAAATGACCAACTTTTTCGAGAACAGTTACTGTATCAGTATAATTCTTCGGATGTTGACCAAGGTCGATCAACTTCTGAAAAAGCTCATCTGTATTTGTCAAATTAAAATTACCTGCCAAAACCAATGTGCGCGACTTCCAGTTATTTTGGCGCATCACCGGATGCACAAAGTTAATGCTGTTTCGCCCAAAAGTCCCGTAGCGCAAATGGCCTAAATAAAGCTCGCCCGAATACGGCAGATTTTTATAAACCCAGTCTGTATCATTAATATCCTTACCATGCTTGATGGCTTTCTTAACTCCTTTGGTTACCTTATCAAATACATCTTGAATTGGATTTTGCTCAATTGAGCGATACCGGCTAATGTATTCCTGTCCTGGCTTAAGGTTCATTTTTACACTAACGACTCCTGCGCCATCTTGTCCCCTGTTATGTTGCTTCTCCATCAACAGGTAAAGCTTATTAACCCCATATTGCCAGGTGCCGTATTTTTCCTGATAATAACTTAAGGGTTTCTTCAGACGAATTAATGCAATTCCACACTCGTGTTTTATCTGATCACTCATTTACTCTCTTTGTCGGTAATTAATTTTGGAAACTGAATTATATCTTTCACAATAAACGCATTCGGATACGTTTTTTTTATTCGATCTTTCAAGGCTAATGCTTCGTTCTTTGTCCGAAAGTCTCCAACCCTGACCTTGAAATCAGGACTTTGAAAAATCATATAAGCCTGAACATCCGGGTATTTTGTCAGAAACTCGGTCTTTACACTCATCGCTTCCTCCCTTGCCTTCAAGCCAGAGCTGAAAAAAACTTCTAGCCGATACCCTTCAGTACCGTTCATCCGTTTATTCATCGCAATATGCCTCTTTAACAAGCTATCAATCCTTGCATCTTGCGACACAGGCAGTTGCTCACTTATTGGTTGCGACACATTTTCTGTTTCAGGCTGATTGGGGTTGTATGAGGACTGTTGAGCACTGACACTCAAGCAAAAAAGGATAAATGCGATCCATGGTATGATCAACTTCATAATTTATTGTCCTTTAAAAGTGCAAATATAAACTTAATTGGTAGAATACAAGAACGGATAATTTCAATCATCTGAAAAAACGAAAAAACTTTACATTAACATCAAATGACTAATATTTACTATTCGTTCACACAAACATAACGAAGTGGATCGAAGAAAATTTTCCATTTCAGTATTTCTTCAATTTTGATAAATTTGCGCATCGATTTCTTAAATCCGGGAAGGACTGATCATGTAAGTACTATATCTCACTCCTATTCCATTCGAAACTAAAAACTTTTAGTATTTTAAACCGTTACTGAAAAGTATATTTTCAGATTAATACAGGCTAGTCAACTTATAATATTTCCAGGCAATGAGCAAATTAATTGAAGATTTCCAGAATTATCGTTCTGAAATGAACGAAAAAATCCTTTCGAATGACAATAAAGTGATGAAACGGATTTTCAGTGTTGATACCATAGCCTACCAGAAGGGAGCGCTGAGTGTAAAAACAAAAGAAATGCTGGGACTGGTTTCTTCGATGGTGTTGCGATGCGATGACTGTATAAAATACCATCTGGAAAAATGTTTTGAACAAGGAACAACGACCGACGAAATCGTTGAAGTTTTCAGTATCGCAAACCTTGTGGGAGGTACGATTGTTATTCCACATACCAGACGAGCTGTTGAGTATTGGGAGGCACTTCAAGAACAAGTAAAAAGTAAATGACAAATTTGAACAATTTAAATTAAGGTATTATGATTGCAATCAGCGCCACTGAAAAAAAATTAACTGCTCCGATGGATCTGAGATTCGGACGTGCTCCCTATTTTTATATCTCCGATGGTGAAGAATCTCGCTTTATCGTGAACCCCTACTGCCAGGAAGAAAATAACGTTGCTCCCCGGGTTGTGGAATTATTAGCAACCGAACGGGTTGATAAAATAATAACCGGGGAAATTGGACCGAAAGCACACGCTAGCTTGCAGAAAAACAACATCCAGGTTATCATGCTTGAAGAGGAGCGGATTAAAATAAACCAGATACTCAAAAAAATTAACTCCTGATTTCGACAATCAATCGTATAATTCAGTGTTTAAAAAGGGAATAAGTGCCAACATAATTGCGTGTTGGTAAAACTGCTGGCGCGTAATCAAGTCGTGAGTCAGTAAGCCAACGGCGCCATTTTGTTGTTTCGAATTACTTGCTTTGAATACCTGATCATCTGCGTCTCCAAGCTCCAGACCTTGCCCTATCAGTTGCGCAATTTCAGGAGGTAACTCAAAACTTCCTGTTCGTCCAAGTGCTAGTTTATCCCCATTCGAAATCGCAATCCATGCAAAAGCCTGCATCCGAGCATCCACCAGATCAACACCTCCTTCAATACCAACATAAAAATCGGCTTTCAAATCAGCGCGCATCAAATTATTCACCCTGTTTTTTGCTCCTGTCCTGGTTTCGCCATCACTCATCGGCTGATCCGAGACATCTGATTTCACGGACAAACCAGCAACATCAACAGGATTAGTGAAGCACATTTTGAAAGCTTCTTGAACAGCATTAACTTTGACCGGATTTTTAGATGCAACCAGAATTTTCATTCGGATAAATCTATAAAATAATCAGTCAATAAAGTTACTTTTACACCGAAAAAATATCCAGAGAATGATTATCCGCGAAGCAAAAGTTAAAGACGCCGGACAGATTGCAGAATTTCAATTGGCTATGGCCTTGGAAACAGAAAACATACAATTAGACAAAACAACAGTTGATCTGGGTGTAAAACACGTATTCGACGATCAATCGAAAGGAACTTATTATGTAGCTGATCGGGATGGAAGAATCATTGCATCACTGTTAACAACATACGAATGGAGCGACTGGAGAAATGGCACCGTTCTTTGGATTCAATCGGTCTACGTTTCACCCGAATTCAGAGGAACCGGCGTATACAAAAAAATGTACAGCCACATCCAGGGCTTGGTGAAAAAAGAGGATCGTTTAAAAGGAATTCGTTTGTATGTTGACCAGAGCAACACCCCGGCTCAACAAGTCTATCAAAAATTAGGTATGACGGCCGAGCACTACCGGTTATTCGAATGGTTAAAAGACTGAACGATGGAAAGAAAACCAATTTCACCTGAAGTTCGTAAGCAACTGATCATTGCTCAGCGAAATGAAATTACAGAATATAATATCTACAAACGGCTGGCAAGTCGGATCCAAAACGACCATAATCGCAAAGTTTTAAACGACATTGCTGACGATGAACTGCGGCATTACAAAATCTGGCAAAAATACACTGCCCGTGAGGTAAATCCGAGCCAATGGGATATATTTAAATTTTACTGGATTGCCCGTATTTTTGGAATTACGTTTGGTATTAAACTAATGGAAAAGGGCGAAGAAAATGCCCAAATCAATTACAACCAAATTGCCAAAGAGGTTCCCGAAGCAGCCGGCATCAGCAAAGATGAAAACGACCACGAAAAAGAACTGATCAAGCTCATTAAAGAAGACAAGCTGGAGTACATCGGATCAATCGTGCTAGGACTAAACGATGCTTTGGTTGAAATCCTGGGAACTTTAGCCGGGCTGACTTTCGCCTTGCAAAACACCAAAATAGTTGCTTTGGCCGGAATCATAGCCGGTATTGCCGGTGCATTATCCATGTCGTCGTCGGAATACCTCTCGAATAAATCAGAAGGCAATGAAGACGGAGCAATTAAGTCTGCTATTTTCACCGGTCTGGCCTATCTGGTTGCCGTTGTCTTTCTAGTCGCACCATTCCTCATTTTTGCATCTCCCTTTGTGGCGCTGGCAGTTGCTGTAGCTGACTCCATATTTGTTGTCTTTGTTTACAGTTATTACATCTCAGTAGCCAACGACCAACCATTCAGAAAGCGATTTTTGGAAATGGTCATTCTAAGTACAGTAGTTGGTTTGATTTCATTTGGGCTGGGTTACCTGATTCGCATTGCTTTTGGTATCAAGGTTTAAAACAATCCAAGTCAAGGCTTGTTAATCTGAAAAAATGGAGAAATATTGTGAGTTTTTATTTGTCAAAATTGATCCTTGAAGGAGAACACCAACGACAGGATTTTAAATATTGCATCAGCGATTCTAAAAAGATTGCCAAATCGCTGGTTGCGTTTGCCAACACCGATGGTGGACGCCTTTTGATTGGCGTAAAAGACAATGGCAATATTGCGGGAGTGCGGTCGGAAGAAGAATACTACATGGTTGAATCGGCAGCCAAAATATACAGCAAACCCGAAATTGATTTTACAACCCATCAACATTTTATTGACGGAAAAACGGTACTGGAAGCCACAATCAAATCAAGTGAAAACAAGCCGCATTTTGCAAAAAACGATGACGGAAGATGGATGGCCTACTACCGGAAGGATGACGAAAACAAACTGGCCAATAGAATTATGATTGAGGTTTGGAAAAAAGAAAAACGAAACAACGGCATATTCCTCAACTACTCAAATTCGGAACAATTTCTGCTTGATTATTTGGACAAAAACGAAACCATCAGCCATTCGTCATTTACCCGGAAAGCGCAAATTAGTTATCGCGAAGCCGAGCGAATTATTTCTGATTTTATTGTTTTGGGAATTCTTGAAATAAGAACCTCAGAGAAAAATATCATCTATGCTATTTCTGAAAATTTCGATCGCGATGAGTGGAATATCGAAAAAGTCCGGTAGCTTAAATAGTCATAAGTTCTTTTCAAGGTCAACTGATTTTACAATCATTTAATTGCAAATAGCGAACCTTTCTAATAAAAAATGAGTTCTTTTAGATAGGGAATAATTCTCTGCAAAATGATTCGTTTTTTAATACACTTTTCTATTTTACTTGCTATTCTAATAGCTTTTGTTCGTTGTAATAACGGCGGAACAGATCCTGTTGAACCTCCAATCCCTGAAGTTCCGGAGCAAAACATTAACGACAATGTTACTCCAAATGATTTTTTATCAGATGTTAAATACAAACAGCTTGTTATTGAGGCGGTATACCTCGATGGGCAACAACTCGATAGTCTATCAATTTATAAGTTAGTCTCTTTTCTGGATGAACGTATCCACAAACCGAAGGGAATCCAGCTTTTTTACAAACCAATTCCCAAAACCGGAAAAACCTCTTATTCGTTAGAAGATTTAAAAACTATTGAAGCGAGTTACCGGGAAAAATTGACGAATGACACGTTGCTGACCGCGTGGATTTTTATTACGAATGGGGATTATGCCGGCAACAGTGCTGACGAAAAAAAACTGGGACTAGCCTATGGCGCAAGCTCATTTGCCTTGTTTAAAAAAACAATTCAGGAATATAGTGGAGGTGAAAATCAGCCCACAACACACAACGTGGAGACCACGGTCTTAAAACACGAATTTGGTCATCTTTTTGGATTGGTAAACAATGGTACTCCGATGATCAATAATCACCTTGACAGCATTCATAGCAGTAATCATTGCTCCAACCCAAGGTGCTTGATGTATTATGCTGCGGAAACCAACAATTTTTCTTCAACTTTTTCAACCAACAGCACTCCTGCACTACGGTCCGACTGTATAGAGGATCTGAGAAACAATGGAGGCAAATAATCTATTCAATTAATCAATAATTAATCCGGCTAATCCATTCATTTATATATTTCTGATTATTTTTACTGTTCTAAAATAAAACAGACAAACATGAAGAAGATAGCAACTTTTATCTTGAGTATTATAATGGCCTGCTCGGTGCATGCTCAGGAAAATTACAAAACACTGACAAAAGAAGATTCAGTTAAAGTTTATAGAGGTACGATCAATTACGAGGTGAAAAAATATGAGGATTCATTCAAAAATAAGAAGCCGAAAAATATCATATTAATGATTGGCGACGGAATGGGAACGGCTCAGGTTTTTGCGGGATTAACAGCCAACGGAGGTCATCTGTTTCTTGAAAATTTCAAACACGCTGGCTTTTCGAAAACACAATCGGCCAGCAACTACATTACCGACTCAGCAGCCGGAGGAACAGCTCTTTCAAGTGGTTATAAAACATACAACGGAGCTATTGGTGTTGATGCCGATACCGTTTCGCATCCTACAATTTTAGAGTTGGCCGAAGAAGATGGCTTATCAACCGGACTTGTTTCCACTTCTGCCATTACCCATGCAACACCTGCTTCATTTATTGCACATCAGTCATCGCGTAATATGTATGAAGAAATTGCCGCCGATTTTCTGAAAACGGATATCGATGTTTTTGTTGGAGGTGGATATAAACATTTCACGGAGCGTAAAGACGGCCGAAACCTGGTTGAAGAACTGGAAGCCAAAAATTACACGGTATTGAAAGACATTGATCAGATTGAAAATTTCACCGAAGGTAAATTAGTTGGGTTAACAGCACCCGAGCACAATGGCCGAGCTCCTGAACGAAATGGATTGCTGCCCAAAGCGACTGAAAAAGTGATTGACCTACTCAGTCAAAACCATAAAGGATTCTTTTTAATGGTTGAAGGGTCTCAAATTGACTGGGGGGGCCATCAAAACAATACCACATACATTACCGAAGAGATGCTTGATTTTGATCAGAGTATTGGCAAAGCCCTTGAGTTTGCCGCCAACAATAAAGAAACGCTGATCATAGTAACGGCGGATCATGAAACCGGCGGATTTGCAATAAATGGAGGCGACATCGAAAACAAAATTGTTGAAGGCGGATTTGCAACCGGACACCACACAGCAGTTATGGTTCCTGTTTTTGCTTTTGGCCCGGGAGCTGTAAATTTCACAGGAATCCTTGATAACACTGAAATTGCCAATCGAATGATGAAATTACTTGATTTGAAATAGATTCAACACTCACAGAACTAAAAAACTATTGAAGGGACATGCTTTCTTTCAATAGTTTTTTAGTTTTAGAGCTTGGTTTAACTAAGCTTTTTCCAATGAATTCGTCAACAGACATAATTGACCGCAACTGAACTTCTCCTCTTCAGGCTTATTGTTTCTAAACATTTCATTGGCCGTTGTCATGTTCGGGGTAGCATTGGAAATAAAGCCAGCTGATTTCAACGATATTCTACGAAAACCCAAGTCGGCAATTACGGGAATTATTAGCCTAATATGAAGAAGTGGTCGCTGAGGCATGAAATCGCGAAACAGCTCGTGTGACTTGCCTTTTGGCTAAGTCGCAAAAAAATAACTGTCGTCAGAAAAAATCATTAGATCGAATTATCCATGCCTGAGAAATAAAAGGCGCTTTCTAATTTAAACCGACAAGGGAGAACAAGAGGCAAAATTTGTATATTCACGCGGACAATATTACCGCATGCATCACGAAATTGGAACATACCTGATTACTCCCTTAACAATCATACTTCTCATGTCAGGAGTCACAGGGATAATCATCAGTGTTTATTTGTATAAATACCGAAAAACGCCGGGAATTTTGCATCTGTCGCTTTTACAAATTGCGATAGCAGCCTGGGCTTTTTTTTATGCTCTCGAATATTCTGCCACGGTAATCGAATCAAAAATATTTTGGTCAAAACTCTCGTATCTGGGTATTGTTTTTGCTCCGGTATTTTTCTATTTATTCAGTCTTCATTTTGCCTATAAGCAGCACCGAATAAATGCGACTCTACTAGCTTTGTTATTTGGGTTATCTGCAATTTTTTTAATTTCTGTAACCACCAATGATTACCATTTCCTACATTGGAAATCTTATCATGTTGATCCGAAATTAAACACCACGATATACACGTATGGGATATCGTTCTGGCTTGTTTTTGCTTTCAACTACATCTTGCTAACCTTAAGTATAGCCAACATCATTCCGTTAATCTTTAAGTACCCGGAAAACTACCAGCAGCAAATCATTTTCATCGTTATCGCTTGTGTGTTTCCCGTGGTTGGCAATGTGATGTATGTTTTCAATGTTGGACCGATACAGGGGTTTGACTGGACTCCAATTTTCTTTGCTTTTTCCGGAGTTATTCTAACATACATCAATCTGCGATTTGGCATATTCGACCTGGTGCCAATTGCCCGAAATAAACTATTAGCCATTTTACCCGACGGAGTTATTATTGTTGATAAACACCGTCGGATTGCAGATGTGAACCCAGCCTTTCTGGAGCTCACACACCGCAGCAAAAATGATACAATTGGAAAATCGCTGGCAGATGTGTTCCCTAAACAGAAATCATTGATTGACCAACTCGCCCCAAAGGAACAAATTGAATCGATGGATCTGGAAGCAGAACTAAGTGGCCAACTTACCTATTTTGATATTCGGGTTACTTCGCTGTTTGATCAAGCCAATCAGATGAATGGGAAACTGATTGTCTTGCGGAATATTACCGAAAAAACAATCTATCAGCAATCCATCCAAAACACGAATCAGCAATTAAAAAAAGAGATCGAAGAAAAGGAAAAACTGATCGCTGACTTGGATGCATTTGATCACACCGTGGCTCACGATTTAAAAAACGTGATTGGTGCTATTGTTACGTCCAACGATTTGCTGAAACTGGAAATTGAGAACAAGAACTATCAAAATCTGGAAGAGATAATTGAACTGATCCAGCTTTCGGCAAACAAATCTTTTCATGTCATTAAAGAGCTGTTGACAATGGCCAGTGTTCGGCAGCAGGATATAAAAAGAGAGCAAGTGGACATGGCTGGTATATTAAAAGAATGTGAGATTCGCCTGGACGACATGATTAAAACGTCGAACGTCACCATCATCAAACCCAAAGAATGGCCCACAGCTCTTGGCTATTCCCCATGGATTGAGGAGGTGTGGGTTAATTATATCAGCAACGCCATTAAGTATGGTGGAAAACCTCCGGTTCTCGAACTAGGGGCAAAACAATTCTATCATGAGAAGAAAATTCGCTATTGGATAAAGGACAATGGCAATGGGTTGACAAAACAAGACCAGACAAAGCTGTTCAAAAAATACGAGCGATTCAACCAAACACATATCGAAGGAACCGGACTCGGCCTGTCAATAGTCAAGCGAATTGTGGAGAAGCTTGGTGGAGAAGTTGGTGTAATTAGTGCCGGAATAAAAGGTGAAGGCTGCATCTTTTACTTCACGTTACCTCAAGAATAAAATACGCTGAAACGACCATGATCAAAATTTTGCTCACCCAGGAGGATGATTAGTGGGAATTCGATGCATTGGTGTACAAAACTTAAGAACTACAGCGACGTACGGAAATTGTACAAACGTAAAATTAAAAAGCACATGAAAATTATTGCACTGGAAAAAGAACTTCCACACGCTAAAACGACAGACTTTACTAAATACGCTAAAGAAGAGGCCAAAAAAGCCTGGGAATTTCAGCAAGACGGGTTTATTCGTGAAATTTACTTCCGGGCAGATGAAAACAGTGCCGTTTTAATTCTTGAAGCTAATTCGGTTGATCAGGCAAATCAAAAATTACAGCAGCTTCCCCTCGTTGAAAATAAGCTCATTGAGTTTGAATTAATCCCTTTAAAAGCCTATCCCGGATTTGCCAGACTGTTCCAATAATTAACGGCGTTTACGTTTATGCTTCTTCCGCTGTTTCGCCAGGTTTTTGCCATCTTTTCGTTCCACAGGCGGCTTTCTCTTTTTTTCGTGGAAAGCTCCTTGAAAAGTAGGATCATCCATTTTCTTTTGTCGGTCGATTTCCCGCGATTGCTCTTGCGCTTCAGCTTTCCCGGTCGGTTCGATCACCACTTCGTCAGGAATAGATTTTTCCTCAACTTTCATTCGGATAACCTCTTCAATTTTTACTAAATGGTATTCCTCCGCGGGATCAATCAGGGCAATTGCCTCGCCATGATTATTGGCTCGTGCAGTTCGTCCAATTCGGTGCACGTAATCTTCGTAACGCTGTGGCAAATCAAAGTTGATGACATGTGTTATCATTGAAACATCCAGTCCCCGAGCCGAGACGTCGGTGGAAATCAGTATTCTTAATTCTCCATCTTTAAAGGCCTGAATCGCATTCATCCGGGCATTTTGCCCCTTGTTTGAATGAAGTATCCGCTTCTCCCCTTCCGTCTTTCGTTTGATGACTTTAAAGACCTTTTCAGCGTGTTCCTTGGTTCGCACAAAAATCAAAACCCGGCTAAATACCTCCTCATCTTCTAACCAGTGCCGAATCAGATTCAACTTGGTTTTAAAATTCGGAACTTTATAATAGGATTGTTTAACCAACTGGGCAGGAGTAGCCGATGGAGAAACTTCGACACGCTCCGGAAAATCAAGAAACTCGTGAGTCATTACTTCCACCTTCTCATTAAATGTTGCAGAGAATAGCAGGTTTTGCCGCTTGACCGGAATAATCTCCAACAATTGACGAATTTGTGGCATAAAGCCCATATCCAGCATTCGGTCGGCTTCGTCAATTACAAGTGTTTTTATTTTTTTCAGCGAAACAGCATTGGCATGATACAAATCACGGAGTCGCCCGGGGGTTGCCACCAAAATGTCAATACCCGGCTCAATCAAAGCTGCGTGTTTGGTCCATCCTACGCCACCAAAAACGGCAGCATGTCGAATGTTACTATAGGGAGTCAACTCTTCAATATCCTCTCCAACTTGGATCGCTAGTTCCCGGGTCGGCACCAAAATGAGTACTCTCGGATCTTCGCCTTCGGCTTTCACCAGTTTGGAAAAAATTGGCAACAGGTAAGCTGCGGTTTTGCCCGTTCCGGTTTGCGCCACTCCAACGACATCCATGCCCGACTTAATGATAGGGATTGCTTTTTCCTGAATAGGAGTTGGATGTTCGAAGCCAATCTCGTCCAACACCTTCAAAATTGACTTGTTTATTTTTAATTCACTGAAACTTGTCATAGGCCGCAAAGATACACTTTTAAATTTCCAGTTTACCAAACGGATGTTCCGGTTTTTAACCGCGTGTTTTGAATTGTCAATTGAATTGGGTGCCGCGGTTTTCACCTGCGCATTGATAATCGCCGATTAGAAGCTGAAGCACCCTACGTCAACTTGTACATTTTCCCCGGCAAGCTCGCTACCAAACCTTTAAATTCGAGTGCCAACAATACTGAAGAAACCTTGCCCATTGGCATTTGCACGATGGAACAGAGCTGGTCGATGTACAAAGGAGCCTCGTTCAACGAATCAACAATTCGCTGCTCTTCATCATTCAATTCAACAAACAGTTGCTTCTGTATTTTGGTTGGTTTATCCACAGTTTGTTGCCACGACATGGCATACTCCAGATCATCCAAGGTTTCAATCATTGCCGCTTTGTTTGATTTGATCAGCTGATTGCAACCTCTCGAAAACAGATCGATATGCCGGCCAGGAAGTGCAAAAACATCGCGATTGTACGAATCGGCAATATCTGCGGTCACCAGTGAACCACCCTTTTCAGCTGATTCAACAATTATTGTGGCATCAGCTAAACCGGCAATTATCCGGTTGCGGCGCAAGAAATTCTGCCGATCGATTTTCGTTTCGCTAATAAAGTCAGTGACCACGCCACCCGACTCAAGCATTCGCTCTGCCACCTGACGATGCTGCCGGGGATAAATCTGATCCAAGCCGTGAGCAAAAACACCAATCGTTGGCACTCCATTTTTCAAACAAGCTTTGTGAGCCGCAACATCTATTCCGTAGGCCAAGCCGCTAATTACTGTGTAACCGCCTCGCTGCGCCAGATCCTGAACCAACCCATCACAAAAATCGCGGCCATAGTTCGTTGCATTACGGGTTCCTACAATTGCCACCGTTTTTTCTGCATTAAATTGGATATTCCCTTTCCAGAAAAGCATGAGCGGTGCATCCACGCAGCGCTTTAATCGCATGGGATAATGGTCATCCCAAAATGAAACATAGTGAATATCATTTTTCAGAATAAATTCAACTTCCTCTGAAGCTCGCTCCAGGGCGTCGCTTTCAATAATGGCACGAGCTTTTATTTCACCAATGTACGGTATTCGTTTTAAGGCTTTTTCGTTGGCATCAAAAATAGGCTTAATCCCGCCTAAGGCATGAACCAATCGTCTGGCATTGCCTAGAGCAATACCCGGAATTAATGACAATGCAATTTGATATTTTAGATTTTCTGTTTCAGACATCCACGAGGTTTATGATAAATTTAGTTATTCCCTCCTGAATTTGCAAGTACTATTTTTCCATTAAATATTGAGATAAATCGGCCTTAATCGCACCAATATCTTTCTTACTCATCGCCGCCAAACTGACAGAAGGATATTCGGCAACTCCTCTTTTTGTCTTTACTTCCAGAAATAAATCGCTAAATAAAAACGTCTTCTTCACTTCAGCTTTATGCAAAAGCACTTTCCTGAACTCAATTGAATTATATTCCTTACCGAAAAAAGAAATGATAGGATAGTAACGCACTTTAATCATCTCATTGGTCGACTCATACTGCACGTAATCCAGTCCCACAATTTGAAAAACAATAATAAAAATGATTAACAAACCGCCATTTATCAGCGCAAATAAGTCCATCTCCTGCCACACAAAAAGCAAAATAGGCAATAACAACAGCACAACTCCCAGATTAAAACCTCTTTTTATTTTCTGTGAACGCTTTTGATTCGATATCTCCATAACCTTTTATTGAATTGTAAATAATGAGCCGTTTTTCCTATTGACTTTATAGCACTGCTAAAAATATCTTAACTTTGTGCTCCGCATTTTAAAACAGACAAATGGCGACATCAAAAATACATTCAAATATTATCTTTTCCCAAAAGGTAGCTGACGAACTCGAGAAAATCGTTCAGCAATTTCCTGCCGGCAAAGTATTTTTATTGACCGAAGAAACACCCAAAGAGCTTTGCCTTCCTTCAATCAACAATGTTATAGAAGAGTATGGCATCAAAACAATCAGTATCCGAGGAGGAGAACCCAATAAATCAGTTCGCTCGGTAGAGCAAGTTTGGGAATTCCTATCAAAGAATGGTGCTGACCGCAAATCGCTGCTGATCAATATTGGTGGCGGAATGCTCACCGATTTGGGTGGTTTTGTAGCCTCAACCTTTAAACGCGGAATGTCATTCGTAAATATCCCAACAACTCTGTTAGCACAGGTTGATGCTTCGCTAGGCGGAAAAACCGGCATCAACTTTAATGGTTTAAAAAATGAAATCGGGGTATTTAATGAGCCGGATGCAGTCATCATCAACACCAGCTTTTTAAAGACAATTGATGCGGACAATTTCCTTTCCGGTTATGCTGAAATGCTGAAACACGGCTTAATTAAAAATCCTGAGCACTGGGAAGAATTGATGCAATACGATCTTAAAAAGGTCGACTACGATTCGTTGCAGGAAATTATTGCACACTCGGTAGCTGTCAAAGAATGGCACGTGCAAAACGACCCGACCGAAAAAAATATCCGAAAGGCATTGAATTTCGGGCACACGGTTGGCCATGCTTTTGAAAGTTATGCTCTATACGACAATCGCCCAATCCTGCATGGTTTTGCAGTGGTTTACGGAATGATTGTCGAGTTGTACCTTTCTACTAAAGTTTGTGGTTTCGACCAGAGAAAGTTAAAGGAAATCAACCAGTGGATGCTTCAAACCTATGGCAAGTTTGAAATTGAGCCATCAGCTTACGACGAGCTTTACGAGCTGATGACGCACGATAAAAAGAATGAAGGCAGCCGGATTAACTTCACCTTGATATCAACAATTGGTCAGGTTGAAATAAACAAAGACTGCTCAAAAGAATTGATTATTGAAGCACTTGACTATTATCGTCAACTCTAATTTCGGAATAACAAATCATGAAATACCGCCTTTCCAAATCAGATAAAACCGTTAACGGAAGTATTGACCTTCCATCGTCGAAAAGTATTGCTAACCGCGCACTGATTATTCATGCCTTGAGTTACAGTCCTTACCATTTGAAGAACTTATCGGTTAGCGACGATATTGAGGTAATGCAACAAGTACTGACCTCCAACACCAATAAATTTGATATTGGACATGCAGGAACAGCCATGCGCTTTCTCACAGCTTTCCTCTCGCAGATCGTTGGTGAGTGGACGATTACCGGGTCAGATCGGATGAAGCAACGCCCAATCCATATTTTGGTCGACGCGTTGACCGAACTGGGAGCAAAAATTGAATATGTGGAAAACAAAGGCTATCCGCCACTTCGTATTTTTGGCTCACATCTCAAAGGAAAAGTATTGGAATTGGATGGAAGTATCAGCAGTCAATACATTTCGGCATTGCTCATGATTGCCCCTGTAATTGAAGGAGGCCTGACACTGCGGTTGAAAAACAAAATTACCTCGCGCCCCTATATTGAGTTGACGCTGAAATTAATGAAGCAATTTGGTGTTCGTTCCGTTTGGAAAGGCAATGAAATCCTTGTTGCTGAACAAGCTTACCAAGCCCGTGAGTTTACGGTTGAAGCAGATTGGACTGGCGCATCTTATTGGTATCAACTAGCAGCATTGTCTGACGAAGCTGAAATTGAGTTGAAAAACCTTCGTTTGATGAGTTTGCAAGGCGATTGCCAAATTGCAGCTTGGTTAAAAGATTTTGGAGTTGACAGTCAAGCCACTGGCGATGGTGTAATTATTACAAAGTCGGCTGACATTCAACCCAAACATTTACAACTCAGCTTTATTGAAAATCCGGATGTGGCACAAACCATGGCGATGCTGTGCGTGCTTAAAAAAGTCCCTTTTCATTTTACAGGCCTGGAAACTTTAAAAATTAAGGAAACCAACCGCATTGCGGCACTGCAAAATGAGCTGGCAAAATTTGGAGCCGAAATTACAGAACCCAAACACGGCGAGCTAAAATGGGATGGCAGTTTCTCGTTACCCAAAGATGAAGTGCCTTGCATTGCGACTTACCACGACCACCGCATGGCACTAGCCTTTGCCCCGGCTGCGATGTTTCAAGCAATCGATATTGACGACCCAATGGTTATCTCAAAATCGTACCCGGAATATTACGAACACTTGAAACAAGTGGGATTTGAAGTAACCGACCGCGAGTAGCAAATGTTTATACAATGAGTTTTTGATGGTCATCAACGACCTCAAAGAAAGTCATCCGGCACTTATTTCAGGATCTGCTTGAAGTCAACGCAGATTCCGAAACAAGTTCGGAATGACCTTATCTTTCAATACAGAACTCGCGACAACAAAAAAAGCCACCACCTTCCGGCAGCAGCTTTTCAATGTATAAAGTATCTTACTCAGGCAATATTGGTAAACACCTGTTGAACGTCATCGTCTTCCTCCAGCTTATCAATCAACTTTTCAATTTCCTCCAGCTGTTCTTCGGTAAACTCAACAGCCGAAGTAGGAATCCGTTCCAGGTTTGATTTTTTCACATCTATTTTTTTCTCCTCTAAAGCTGATGAAAGCGTTCCAAAAGCAGTGTAGTCACCATAGGCATAAACAGTTTCTTCATTTTGCTCAATGTCATCCAGCCCCGCATCAATCAACTCCAGTTCCAGCTCTTCCAAATCCATACCTTCGTAGGCTTCGAACTGAAAAACCGCTTTTCGGTCAAACATAAATTCCAACGATCCGGTTGGCACCAAACTACCGCCAGCCTTATTGAAATAGGACTTTACATTGGCTACAGTACGGGTTGAATTGTCCGTGGCACATTCGACAAAAATAAGCACCCCATGTGGACCTTTTCCTTCGTAGTTAACTTCGGTGTACTCGCTGGCATCTTTCCCTGCTGCACGCTTGATGGCCGAATCAATATTGTCTTTGGGCATGTTTTGCGCTTTGGCATTCTGAATCGCTGTACGCAGCTTAGCATTCATGTCCGGATCAGGGCCTCCTTCTTTGGCTGCCATTGTTATTGAACGCGATAACTTTGGAAAAATTCGAGACATATGTCCCCAGCGTTTTTCCTTTGCTGCTCTCCGGTATTCAAATGCTCTTCCCACAGTACAAATATTTTAGTGTGAATGAATTATTTTAAACGACTGCAAAAATAAAAATAATCATTCACAATTGATTTCTGAAAGGCTAAAAAATCGATTTTCGTATATTATTCATCGATTACAAAATAAAAAGTAGCTCCTTCTCCATAAAGCGATTCGACCAAAATACGCACATTTAGTTTCTGAATAATTTTTTGACACAGAAAAAGTCCAATTCCTGTTCCTCTGAAATATTGCTATTGATCATCTTCCACTTTAACGAAACGCTCAAAAATCTATTCCTGATTTTCAACGAACATTCCAATTACTAATCTCATAATTCATTCTAATATAACCGAATCAACTATCTTTACGCCCCTAAATGATTAAACTTGCAAAAAACGCACACGGTCCGAAATGGTAAAAAACTCATAATCAACATGAAAAACACATACTGGATATTCCTGATAATTGTAACACTTGCTTCTTGCTCAGGCAATCGTCAATACATTTCGAACGAAGGATTTATTTATGGCACCATCTATCATGTCACGTATGAAAGCCCTGAAGGTAAAGATTTACAAACTGAAATAGAAGCCGTGATGAATGAAGTGAATCATTCCATGTCAACCTACGATTCAACATCAACCATTTCGAAAGTGAACAGGAATATTGACACTGAACTGGATCAATATTTTACGACCGTCTTTAAAAAAGCTGAAGAAATTTCGGAAATTACCAATGGAGCATTTGATATTACCGTTGCGCCAATGGTCAATGTTTGGGGATTTGGTTTTAAAAACAAAGAACAGGTCACATCAGAACTAATCGACTCGTTGAAAAACATTGTGGGTTACAAAAAAGTTCGAATTGAAAACGGAAAGCTTTTAAAAGATCATCCGAATACGATGCTCGATGCCAGCGCTATTGCAAAAGGTTTTGCAAGCGATTTAGTAGCCAACTACCTGCAAGATCAGGGCTGCGAAAACTACATGGTTGAAATTGGAGGTGAGGTGGTTGCCAGCGGTAAAAACGCCAAAGGCAATTACTGGTCAATTGGGATCAGCAATCCGGATGACAATGAGTTGTTCACGGAGCAAAAACTAAAGGCTATCGTAGAATTGAAAGATATGGCTTTGGCTACTTCGGGTAATTATCGCAATTTTTATATTGAAGACGGGGTGAAATACGCCCATACCATTGACCCAAAAACAGGATATCCGGTTCAACACAGCCTCTTGAGCACAACCGTATTAGCCGACAACTGCATGACTGCCGATGCCTTCGCAACTGCTTTTATGGTCAGCGGATTGGAAAAATCCATTGAAATAGCCGAGGCAGAGCCGGAAATTGAGGTGTACTTTATTTATTCGGATGAAGCAGGCAACTACAAAACCTACATTAGCCCCGGCTTTAAAAGCATGCTTAAAAAGGAGTTTTAAGAAGATGAGAGCTTGAAGGCAGCGGCCGCCTGTCGCCCTGAATATATTTCAGGATTTATAGAAACATGTTGTGGTTACGAAAAACAGAGTATGAATAAATTCAGACTGACTTTATCCTTACAAAAAAAAGGAAGCTTAGCAGCCTCCTTTTACATCATTCAATATCGATAGTTCTTTAAATGAAAGTTGTCGTTTGGCTTTGGCCTGCTCCATTTTATCGAAAGTTTGAGCACAGGTAATTCCACGTGCTTTCATATGTTTGTTACTTCCAATATGCAAGTTTGGAAATTTCCCTTTCTTTTGAATCAACATCCGAACAGCCAACCCAACAAAAGCAATAGCAACCAATGCCACTGCCAATCCAAATACTATTAAAAATTCCATTGTTTTATCCTTTCTTTAACGCCACAAAAATACTTAAAATCAGGTGAACCGAAAAATTTAAGCTTCCTTTCATTATAAACAAGATCACCAAACAAATGGTTGAGTTTTAGTTTCGGATTTTAACAGAACGAAAACAAGTCCGTGTGAGCCATTCCCAAAAAACTTGTTGGTTAAAATCACATCATAAAATCTACTCCTTCGCTACATTATTTTCCAATGAATGCGAACTGGGAAAATAGTTCGCCAGTTCACGATCATCACGTTCGAAATAGATTAGGTGTTTGAGCATCAGCACCCCATGAGAACGCACAATATGGAATCGTTTTAAATAAACGAATGCCCGTTTTATTTTCAAACCTTTTAAGCTTCCTTCCTGTTAAGAAAGACAAAAACAAACATAAAATCGTCTAACTTTTAAATTACAGAATTATGTCATTTGAATTACCAGCATTACCATACGCAAAAAGTGCTCTTGAGCCATACATTAGTGAAAAGACATTGGATTTTCACTATGGGAAACATCACCAGACCTATGTGAATAAGCTGAACGACCTTGTTTCAGGAACCAAATTTGAAAATGCTGATTTGGAAACGATCGTCAAAGAAGCTGAAGGTGGGATTTTTAACAATGGCGCTCAGGTATGGAACCATACCTTTTATTTTATGCAGTTTTCGCCTGATGGATGCAACGAACCAAAGGATAATCTGAAAGCTGCTATTGAAGCAGAGTGGAAAACCGTTGAAGGTTTTAAAGAGGCATTCTCGCAGGCAGCTGCTACATTGTTTGGTTCTGGTTGGGCTTGGCTAGTTAAAGACGATGCTGGTAAACTAAGCGTCGTTCAGACCAGCAATGCAGCCAACCCAATGCGCGATGGACTAACTCCAATACTGACTTGCGACGTGTGGGAACACGCTTATTATTTGGATAAGCAAAATGCCCGTCCTAAGTATGTGGAAGATTTCTGGAAAGTACTGGATTGGAAAGTTGTTTCAGAGCGATTTTAATAGATCGCATTGACACATTTTGGGAAAGTCGATCTGAACTTGTTGCTGAGTATCCTTTTGTTACAGATACTGAAACAAGTTCAGCATGACTGACTCAGACTTGACAAAATAAAAAGAGGGAATCGTAACGATTCCCTCTTTTATGGTTATTTATTACTTCAGAAACCGAATCGTCCAGGGATAGCGATAAAACTCGCCTTCGTTTGCTTTTATTGCGGCAATAATGGTTAGCACCAAAGCGCCAACTCCAACAATTGCCAGCAACAGAAATCCAATGCCTACAATAATTAACAGGCTCGACACGAACATCAGGATGGTTACGGTAATTTGAAAATTCAAGGATTCCTTTCCCTGATCATCGACAAAACCATATTCTTCCTTTTTCATTAAATAAACAACTAATGGGCCGATGACATTCCCGGCAAAGGGAATCACCAAACCTGCAAAAGCAGCAATATGGCAGAGCATACCCCACATGCGCTCGTCCCGATCATCAATGATTCTTTCCATGTTTTAATTTTTTTCTTTGCAAGATAGAGAAGTATGGTTTGAAATCAAAACCCATAATACTTGTTCCGGCCATTAATCCCGGCTTAAGTCAACACCCGGTTCAAGCACTGCACTACGCGCGAGCCGAACACTTGTTAGCTACCGTTTTTACTTTTCCAGTTGGTTGTTCTCCATTAGTTCGCCTTTATGGATTGAAAATCCATAGTTAACACGGATCGGATTGCAAATCCGATCCAGCAAGGATCCAAAAGTCAGTAATCTATTTTTCATTTTCGTAGTCTGTTTTTATATTGGGCACAACGGTTAGTACATGTTGCGGAGCGGATTTCGGAGAGCGTTCATGTTCTGTAGGACTGAACGATGGAACGAGAATCCGCAGTTGCTAACCGCACCAACCCCGCTCTGAAATATGTACTTTGTTATAAGCCGGCTTTTTCTCTTTTCAATTCTTTAATCTTTTCTGTGTCAATATAATGAGTAGCATAAGCATTTTCAATATTATCTTCTCTGGTTTTACTAAAAATCAGTCTGGATTTAACCCCTTTCCCAAATTTGTTATAAGCTGTCCAGGATTGTTTTAAATTTTTATCTTTTGCAATTTCTTTAATTGTCCTGTTTATAAAAGTCAAAGTCCCAAGATTTTTATTGCAGACTTTTTCCAAATATGGAATTTTTCCAAATCTCCAGTCTTTTATTTGGGCTTTACTTAAAATACCCAATTCACATAATATGTCGATGGAACAAATAAATCCTTTATCTGTTATCAACTGATTACTAATTTCTTTAATCTTATTTTTTAATTCTGTTCTGTTCAATTATTTTTTGATAGTTTAATTTTAACATCCCAAAATTCTTCTTCATTCGTAAACACGAAACGTTTATCTTTTTTCAAAAAAGCACACAATTCTTCTTCTTTAAATGTCAGATAATAAGATTGAAAAATGAAGTGTTCAATCAGGTCGTAAAATCTGGTTGGTTTTCTCTTGTTCTTTAAAAAGTTCGCACAAAATATTTTTGTTTGTTCATCTAATTTTAAGACAATTGGCTTTTCAATCCACTCAAAATCATTTTCTGTTTTTCCTAATCCTAAAAGTGCATCGAGAATTGAATGAACAACATCAGAATAACCGGGTTCTTTTTTATAAATAGGGGTCATAAAAGAAAGAGCTTGTTCAAATTCTTGATTATAAACCAGAGCTTCGCCATATCTCCATTGACTTTGTAAATCATTAGGATATTTTTCAGCTTTATGTTTTCTTAATTTTACCAGTCCAGCCCAGTCTTCTTCTTGGATAAGTTGATAGTCACCTTCCCATTCTTCGAAGTCATAATTGTCAAAATCATTTTCCATTCTACTATTCAAAATTAATACTTTGCATCTTTCTTTCAAGCTGGCTTATAACGGTCACTTGTATGTGGTCGGGCGGGATTTCCAACAGAAATCCTGTCAGACCCGCAGGAGGTGGCAACACTGGTTTGACTTGTCAAACCGAGAAGACCCCCGCCTGCCATATTACAAATTGTTATAGGGCGTTTTTTATTATTCATTTTCTTCAGAGTCAGGAATTCCTTTCAATTCATATTTCTCTTCAGGAGGATATGGCAATCTTAAATTCCATGGCATATATCTCTCAAATCTTATTTTGAAAGGCAAGAGTTTGTCAAGTTTCACCTTTAATTGTTTGTCGAGATATATGTAATCTTTGTCAAAGAAGTACCTTGCCCAATTATTCCTAATTTCTATAAATGCAGATTCTACAATCTTGATTATCTCAGAATAGAATTCTTGATTTGCATCTTTCGTGATAATGTCGACAATTCCTTTTGAGCGAACAAATTCTCCGAAATAAGCCGATTTTATTACTTCTTTTTCTGGTAAACTTTGCCTGTTATCTGGATTGTCAATTGCATAAACCAATGAGTCTTTTAAATCCGATATGTCAATTTCTTTGTTCTCAAGTCTGATTTCACTTTTTAAATTGACGAATAGTTCAATGCAGTTGCAATAACAAAAACAGTGGTAATTTTTGATATTTTGTCTATCCCACATCTGTCTCAAGGAATCTGTAATTGTAAGAATAAGAGGTGAACTGGGATTTTCAATCAAGTATTTCTGATAATTTTCTATTGACTTTTTACCTACAACTTTTCGAATAGACTGACTATTGACATTATTTGTAGTCGTTAGAAGAAAAATCAATATGTAGAAAATGTGTCTCATCGTCTTTTTTCAAAATGCCCTATAACGTTTAGTATATGGCAAGTAGGGCAGTAGAAAGCGATAAACTTTCAAGTTTGCACTGAGCCAAAACGTTGTATTTTGTTTTTATCTTATTCATTTTAAAAGCCAAATCAACGATTTGGCGGTGTTTGTAAATAGCATTGAGCTTTCGTAAACCACCGAACGCCCTATTTGCTATATACCGTGTTGAACTAAATCCGCCATTCGGCGGACAGCTGCAACCAAAGTTATTGAATGTTTGTAAATTGATGTCATGTTTAACAAATAAATATTGATCATCATGA